>JAFRNO010000107.1 GCA_017430155.1 Kiritimatiellia bacterium
CGGCGCCCGCGCCGGTGCGTCCGGGGCCGTTCAGCGCCCACGCCGACCCCGAGACCGTTGGAAGGGAGTACAATTTCCCGTAGGGGGTGATTTTTTGCCAATCTCATGTCAATGAAGGAAGGCGGATGTGGTATAATTTGCGGCATGGAAAAACAGGTACGGAAGAATGTCCGCCTGATGTAAGGTGAAAGGAAGTGAAAACATGAAAAAGACAAGGATGCAAATTGCCGTTTGCGTGGTGCTTTGCCTGGCGCTCTTTTCATACGTTTCAATTGCGGAAGATTCAGGTGCGGCCACCGGTTCGAATGTCCATGTGAGCATCCGCAAGGTGTCGGACCAGTGGGACGAGGCCGTGCAGACTCTCTCGGGGGAGGCGCAAAACGGCTCGTGGGCCGGCTATTCCCTTGGCGACGGCGTGGCGAAGGACCTGTCCGAGGCGATGAAGTGGCTGAACAGGAAGGCGGAGAGGGGATATGCGGATGCGCAGGACGTCTGGAACGAATACTATTCCAAAGGCGAGGGCGTGGCGAAGGACTGGTCGGAGGCCTTAAAGAAGTACCACGAGAGCGCGGGACAGAAGGTCGCGGAAGTGCAGGCCCAATGGGAACGGTGCTCGACGAACGACACGGGCGTGGTGAAGGACTTGTCCGAGGTGATGAAATGGCTCCGCAAGGCGGCGGAGGACGGGCCAAAGGACGCCCAGCAGATCTGGCAGGCAATGGGGGGAGAACCAGCCGCCGCGCCGGACAAACAGGAAGACCCACAACCCTGAGGATTGTGGTATAATAGCCGACATGCCTCCGCCCAAGACATCCTTCACCTACGAACTCGACGCCGAGCAGCAGGACAAGCTGCTCGCGTTGCTCGCGCTCGGCAACTACCGTGCGCGGCAGGTTCCGTACTCGCTGGCGGCGGTGGAGGGCGACGGCTTCAACTGCGCGCTTTACCAGAAGGAGAAGCACGGCCGCCGCAAGCTCTGCATCCAGGGGTCGAAGGCGCAGGACTTCGTGGAATTCTTTCTCGAGCCGAACGTGCTCGGCGTGGCGACGGTCGGCTACGAGGACGTGCTCGACCCCGGCCGCAGCTCCGCGCACGGCGGCAGCGACGAGTCCGGCAAGGGCGACTACTTCGGCCCGCTCGTGGTCGCCTGTTGCTACACGGACGAGACGCTTTCGGCGGCGATGCGCGAGATGGGCGTGCGGGACTGCAAGCAGATGACGGACAAGGCCGTGCTCGCGGTGGGCGCGAAGCTGCGCCAGCTGCTCGGCCCGAACCGCTACGCCGTCGTGAAGATCGGCCCCGCCGCGTACAACCGCCTCTACGCGAAGATCAAGAACATCAACCGCCTCCTCGCATGGGCGCACGGCACCTGCATCGAGGAGTTGCTGGGGAAGCAGCAGGCGTGTCCGAAGGTGGTGGTGGACCAGTTCGCACCCACGGAGGCGACGATCCGCCGCGCGCTGAAGGAACGCGGGAAGAAGATCGTGGTGGAGCAGCGCCACCGCGCCGAGGACGACATCGCCGTGGCCGCGGCGTCCGTGATGGCGCGCGCGGAGTTCCTGCGCGCGATCGCCGCGATGGCGGTTGAGGACGGTCCCATCCCCGTGGACAAGGTGCCGCTTGACATGATCCCGCGCGGCAGCAGCGACCCGCGCGTGCGCGAACTCGCCGAGGAGATGGTGCGCAAACACGGCCCCGCGTGGCTCATGGACCACTGCAAGGCGCATTTCCAGACAACCGACAAGGTGCTCGCCGCCTGCGGCAAGTCCCGCGCGGACTTGCCCCCCGAAGGCCAGGTTACGAGCGCGGTGGCGAATCGATTTAAAAATGAGAAGGAGCAGTAATGACTGAGTTCTTTGCAAATTCCCTGATGAAGGGGTTCATTGATTCAAGCCTGATGGGCAAGGGCATCGTGATCGTGCAGATTTTGGCGAGCATGTTCATGTTCGCCATTGGCATCGGCAAATGGATGGGACTGTCTTTCATCTCGCAGGCGGCGCGGCGCGTGACGCGCGACGTGATGAGCGGCCGCGACGTGCTGGAATACTACCTCGCCCGCCATCCCAACGGCCACACGCCGCTCGAGAACATCTACTGGGCCACCTGCGAGCGCCTGCTGCGCCTGCTCGCGCCGGACGTGCGCAGCCTGCTGCAGGAACGGCAGCCTGGCGTGGAAGTGGCGCTGACGGCGCATGAGATGGGGCTCGTGAAGGCGCTCAGCGAACACGTGCTGGACGAGGAGGAGATCCGCGTGGAGCACGGCATGGGCGCCATCGCGACCGTCGTGGCGCTGGCGCCGATGCTGGGCCTGCTCGGTACCGTGTGGGGCGTTCTCGACGCCTTCGCCGACATGGGCGCGGCGGGCAGCGCGACGATCGCGACGATGGCGCCGGCCATCTCGTCCGCGCTCGTCACCACCGTCGTCGGACTGCTCGTGGCCATCCCCGGCGTGATGCTGCACACGCACCTGAACTCGAAGGCGCGCGGGCTGATGAGCGACATGGAGGGCTTTACGGACGACCTCATCGGGCGCATCGCCCTTGAGTTCCAGGGGAGAAACTACTGATGTCGCGTCGCGGCCGACATGGCAGGCGGATCGACGCCCCGCGCGCGTCGATCGACATGAACTCGCTCATCGACCTGACGTTCCTCCTGCTCGTCACGTTCATGCTCACGATCCCCGCGCTCGAGCAGGGCATCTCCATCATGCTGCCGCGGGCGAAGACGGACATCCTGCCGAACAAGAACGCGAAGGCCAACACGATCACGGTCGACGTCGAGAACAAGATCTACCTCAACGACGTGCCGACGACGCTCGACCAGCTGGAGGTCGACTTGAGGGCGATGGTCGAGCGCGACGCCGACGTGCCCGTGCTCGTGCGCGGCGACGAGCGCCTGGAATACGGCGCCGTGATGGACGTTGTCAAGGTCGTCTACAAATGCCAGGTGCGCAAGATGGCGCTTGTGACGGTGGAGAAGTAGCGGAGGAGGTCGCAGGGATCCGGCATGCTCATGGGATCGGAACAGATGGGGCCGCCGAGCAGCGGTCTGACGTGGCGGACGTTCGGCATCGCCTTCGTCCTGCACGTCGCGCTGTTCCTGTTCTTCTGGGGGATGGGCCTCATCAACTTCCGCAAGCCGGACGTCATCATCCCGATCGACATGACGATCGTGCCGCCCTGGGCGCAGCAGACCGACGATCCGGATCCGGACCCCAATCCGCCGCCGCCCGAGGTGAAGCAGGAGGTCAAGCCGCCGCCGAAGGCGCCCGAGCCCGAAAAGGTGGAGGTGACGCGTCCCGTCGAGGCGGTCGAGAAGGTCGTCGAGAAGAAGAAGCCCGAGAAGGTCGACCTCAAGAAGAAGGCAAAGCTCGTCAAGACGCCTCCCAAGCCGCAGCCGCCGCAGAAGAGCCTGAAGGACACGGCGAAGGTCGTGACGCCGAAGCCCGTGCCGGTGGAGCGTCCTCCCGACCTCAAGATACCGGACAACGTGAAGAAGTTCGGCAAGGGCACGGCGGCGGACAAGCCCCTTTCGAACATCGACATGAAGAAGATGCTCGACCAGGGCTATCGCTACGGCGCGCGAAACCAGATTGCGACAAGCGAGGCGCAGCGGTGCGTGAGCCTGATCAAGGCGGCGATTCTTCGGGAATGGCAGAAGGAGTCGTCAAAGTGGTACAGCGGCCTGCGTCCGATCCAGGTTGATTTCCACCTGGGCCCCGGTGGCTCGGTGCGCAAGTTCGCAATCGTGAGGGGCAGCGGCGACGCCGACGTCGATCGGGCGGCGCAGAGCGCTTTGCGCCGTCTCCAGGCGAACGGCGGCATCCCGGGCCTGTCGGCCCAGTTCCTTGAGCAGTTCCCCCAGTTGCCCATCGAAATGGAACTCACCCAGGGCCGTTAACGGCGCCGCGCGTGGAGGGCGTCGAGGGCGGCGGCGAGGCGTTCGCGTTTTTTCATCTGCTCGGCGAGGGGCGAGGGGCCGAAGAGCGAGGGCTGCGGGTCTTCGGGCGTGTCCGTGATGTCCGTCACGCCGAAGCCGGCGAGGCGCACGGTGCGGCGCCGTCCCGGCGGCCACTCCTTGTCGAACAGGTCGAGCATGAGGTGGCGGAACGTGATGTCGTCGCGCGCGGGCAGCTCGAAGCGGGCCTGGCGCGTGAGCGTGTTGAACGCGGCGTCGCGTAGCTTGATCTTGCCCGTCTGCGCCCAGCGTTCCTGTCGGCGGAAGCGGCGGCCGACTTCCTCCACGAGGCGCAGGAGCGTCTGGCGCACCGTCTCGCGGTCGGACTCGTCTTCGTCGAAGGTGTGCTCGCGCGAGACGGATTTCTCCTCGGCGTCTTCGGATGAGAAGGGCGAGTTGTCGATGCCGAAGGCGTGGTTGCGGATGGATTCCGCCGCCGCGTCGCCGAGGAGACGCGTGAGGAAACGCGGGTCGGCGTTCTGGAGGTCGCCGCACGTGCGGTAGCCGTAACGGACGAGGACATCCGCCGTCTTCTTGCCCACGCCCCAGAGAATCTTCACCGGCTGCGGGGCGAGGAAGGCGCGGATGGCGTCC
>JAFRNO010000014.1 GCA_017430155.1 Kiritimatiellia bacterium
AGCCGGCCGCGACAAGCGCGGCCGCTCCCGCGTGCGGCTCGCGAGGACGCTCGCCCTCCCGAACGGGCAGGATGCACGTTTCAGTTGTCGCCGCCAAGATGGCGGCTCTCCATACGGCCGCGACAAGCGCGGCCGCTCCCGTTGGGGGGGGACAAGGGCGGTTGTTAGGGGAGGGGGATGGAGGTGACGGAGCGGGGGGCGAGGGTGAGCGTGCGGTCGGTGTCGCCGAGCTGGCATGTGACGCGGAGTTCCTTGCCGGAGACGTTGACGAGGCAGGCGAGGCGGCGGCCGTCGCGTGCTTGCCAGAGCGTGCCCATCACCGCCGGGAGGCGGAACCGATAGGTGGAGTTCCGCTGCCACAGACCTTCCACGATTGGAACATCCGCCGGCGTGGGCACTTCGCCGAGGAGTTCGCCGTATACGAAGAAATCCTTGTGGGCGAGGCGTTCGCGGCAGAGGCGAAGCGTGAAGGCGAGGTGCTCCTTGTGGCTGGCGTTGAAGGGCCAGTTTGAGTTCCAGCCGAGCTGGCAACCCCACAGGAAGTCGCGCCCCTGCATCGCGCAGTAGGCGTCGAGGGAATCCTTCGGGCTTTGCGGACTGCTGAAGTATACGGTATAGCCCGAATAGACGGCGGGAAGCATCGGCACATCGTACGGCGTACGCACGAACCAGGCGAGGAAGGCGTCGAAGCTGTCGATGTACGGTTCGGCGTCGCATTCGGTGGTGAGGACGACGTTGTCGTTGCGTGCGGCGCGCGCGCGGATCGGCGCCATCAGCTCGCGGTAGGCGTCGGTCCAGTAGTGTCCGCCGCCGAGGGGGTGTCCGTGTGACGCGTCGTAGCAGGGCGCGGGACGGGCGGCGGCCACCTGGTCGAGGTAGATGGCGTTCACGCCGATCCGCTCCATGAGTTCGGTGCAGATGTCGTTCACGCGCGTGCGCCAGAGCAGGGTGGTGGGGCACATCGGCGAGAGCTTGCGCTTGGAGCCGTAGATCTCCACGTAGTGCGAGGTGCCGTCCGGCTTCTTGCACGCGGCGGGGAGCGCGTTGGTGAAGCTGGGAATCTCCGAGTCCCACAGGCGCGCGTTGATATAGGGCATCACGAGCACGCCCTGGTTTTTCATCCACGCTACCGCCTCGGCCATGCCGGGACGTTCAGGGAAGTATTCGGGATACGTGTGGTCGAAGGGTATCTGGTGCCAGCAGTACCAGTGGACGCCGAGGGGGATGTCGCCGAGGGCGGCGAGTGCCTTCGCCGTGACGTTCGTGACTTGCTCGGGCGTGTTGCCGGCGTTCATCCAGAAACCGACATCCACGATGCGGCGGTTGAAGTCGGCGCGCGTGGCGAGCGGGCCTTTCGCGGTCCACTTCTGTTTCGTGGCCCACGCGCGGTAGCGCTTGGCGGCGCGCCACCAGCCGCCGGTGAAGGCGGCGGTCTCCACCGCGAAGTCGGGCGCGTTGGCCGCACCCGGACGCCCTGCGTCGGGACAGGTGTAGGTGATGCGCAGGTCGAGGTCGATCGTGTCGAACTGCTTCGCCTGCGAACCGCCGTCGAGCGCCGTGAACTGCATGCCCGCGTCGCCGAGCAGGAAGGAGAGCGTCTGCACGGGCACGCTGCCGCTCGGGTAGTCCATCCTGCTGCCGGACATGTAGTTCGGCATGAGGCGTGCGCCCCAGTTGCCGATCGGGAGGAGGGCGGACGCCGTGCCGGGACGCACCACGCGCGAGATGACGGGGTACTTCGTCTGGGCGAGCCCCCACCGCGCGCTGCGGTTCGCGACGGCGAGACGCCACTCGGCCGCGTCGCCTTCGGGCGTGAGCGAGACGGTCGCGCAGACGTCGATCATGCCGCATTCGTTTGTGGGCGAGAGACCCTTCCAGCTGAAGCGGAGCGCGTGGGGGAGACGTTCCACCGTGCGTTCCGCGCAGGGCGACCGAGTGTCGAGCGTGCAGGTGTTCGTGGAACAGCCGTCGCGCCAAAGAGTCAGCGACCAGAAGCCGGCCGTATCGGGTTCGGCGTGTCCGAACGCGGCCGGTTCGTCGCCGAGGCGGTTCTCGATGCCGAGGCACCCGAAGCCGTTTGCGGCCGTGTCGAAGGCGATGCGGATGCCGCGTCCCTCCAGCAGGATGGCGCCGGGCGGCGGCTCGAGCGGTTCGGTCGGCACCCACGGACGGCCGTTGCGCCGCACCTTCACGGCGTTTCGGGAATCGAACGTTCGGGCGAATCCCTCGGCGTCCAGCGCGGGGCCGAAGTAGAGCCGCGCGGACCGGGCGAGCGCGCGGCTTTTCCAGGCACCGCGCCCTGCCACGAGGTAGTAGACGAACTCGTTCGAGGCGTCCCAGCCGGTAACATGGTCCGAGGCGACGCCCACGGCGTTCGTGCCGTCCGTGTAGGCGAGCCAGTTGCCGCCGAAGCCCTTGCTCTTCTCGCCGGGCTTCTGGATGTGCACGGGCTCTGAATTCCAGGTGCCGAGATACTGCGTGTAGCGCGGACTCTTCTGCGGCCAGCTCGCGTGGAGGGTGTGGATCTCGGACCAGTCGGCTTCGGCGTCCTGCTCGTGCTGCGTCTCGACGCGTACGACGGGCGAACCGGCCGTGTAGACGTAGCGGTAGAAGAGCCGCACGCCCTGCACGACGGACGACGTCTCAACGACGGCGCGCAGGGGCGTGTTGAGGGCGATGCGCACGGTGGCGGGGGCGGAGCGGACGGTGAATTGCTCGAGGCGGCCGTTGGCGTTGCGCCGCACGAGCCGGTCGAGGAAGTAGAGCGTGTCATCGCGCTGGCTGCTTTGCGTGAAGAGGATGTGGCCGGGGAAGCCGCCGCCTTTCTTCGCCGGGTGGCAAAGGGAGAAGGTTGTGTTCCGCACCGTAATCTCACCGTCGGGCGTGGCGGTGACGGAGAGGGGTGGGGGCGTGGGCGGACGGCTCGGCGAGCCGTCCCTACCACGCGGCACGAGCGTGAAGTGGCGGTTGCCGGCGGCAAGGAAGACGAGTTCGGGCTGGTCGCCCGTGGTGTCGAGCGTCCATAGGACGGGCGTGGCGACGCCGTTCGCGTCGATTGCCGCTACGTCGTGGGTGGCCATGCGCGCCGGCCAGTCGCGTCCTACTGTGCAGGAGACGACGCGCGGCGCATCGGGCTCCACTTCAAAAGACCACTCTTCTCCAGCGGCGGCAAAACCTACTGCGGCCATGCAAGCCATCAGTGCGATTCTCATGTTGCTCGAATTTGTCTTTGCGCAATACATGTCTTACCTTTCCGTAGTTTCAGAATAGGTTATCAAAAACCGCGTTTGGACACAAGATGCAGAGATGCGACACCTTTTCATTGTTGCCAATTTCCAGTGTTGCCAATGATCAATTGGGCTGGGCCTTCAGCTGGATGCGGACGATGCGCGTGACATCGAGGCGGCGGACGGAGAAGGTTAGGTCCTTCTTCTCCTTGATCAGCTCCGCGAAGCGGATGGCGTTGGTGACGGGCTCGCCGTTCACGGACGAGATGACCTCGAAGGGGCGGAGGCCCGCCACGGCTGAGGGGCTGCCTTCCTGCATCTTCGTGATGACGACGCCGGGAGCGTCGTCCGCGAGTTTCAGATAGGCGCGCACCTCGAAGGTGAGGTCGGCGGCCACGAGGCCGAGCGTGCGGTTGCGGATGCGGCGTGCCGTGCGGTAATGGACGGGCGCCTGCTCCAGCACCAGTTCCGCCTCGTGCTTTTCGCCGCCCGACACCCAGGCAATCACCACCTTCGTGCCGATGCCCAGTCTCGTGAACACGTTGTTCACGCCGCTTTCCACCTGCGGCCACGGCGTGATGCCGTAGCGGTCGAACGTCGAAACCGGCAAACGGTCGAAGATGCCCTCGATGTCCATGCCGAAGCTGCGGCTGTCGCGCGACTCGAGCTTTTCGTGGCGTTCGGACGTGGTGCGGCGCACCCAAAGGAGGACATCGCCCTCCTTGATGCCGGCGCGCGCCGCCGGCGTGTTCGTGTAGACCTTGCCGACGAGGGAGCCCATGCCGTCCTCGCCCGAGAGAAAGCCCTGCGACTTCTTCTCTCTCGCAAGCTCCTTCGTCATCGGCTGCGTCTCCACGCCGATCCAGGCGACACGGATGCGGTCCTTGCCCTTGCGCAAGGCGAACTCGGGGTCAAAGTCGCGCGCTGCGACGAGCCGCGCCAATGCGGCTCCCGGGATGGACGTGCGCGAGCGCCAGGAGCCTCCGCTTTCGCCTGTCGAGCGCACGTGTCCGCCGAGCGCCGCCAACTCGCCCGATTCGAGAAGGAGCATCTCGCCGCTGTTGTTTTCGGGCGCGGCGCTTGGCACGACGACGCCTCCGAACACGCGCTTGAAGGCGAGTATCTTCCGGGGCGCAAGCGAGAACTGCACCTTGCCGTTGCGGTTGCGCGGCCGGGCGAGGTAGGCGGTCTGGCGGTCAAGCCCGTCGGACGATGCCTTGGAGAATGCGATGGGCTGCACGCCGGGCGGCGTGCGTCCGTCGGCAAATCGCAGGAGGAAAAGGCCGTATTCGGCAAAGGCTCCGACGAATTCAAGAGGCGCCTTTTTCCCGTCTGGCAGCGTCGCCTCCATCTTGTCAAGCGCGGCCACCTTGCCGGAATCCAGGTTGAGGGGCATCAGCACCTCGCCGTCGGCAAGCGCGAAGCCGAAGGTGTCCACGTCGCCGGCCCTGGTCTCGTCGTCGGAGGACGAGTAGAACATCCGGCTCGAGTTGCCCTTCTTCTCCTCGTCGATGTGGAGGTAGACGGGAAGGATGGACGACAGCAGTCGCTTCTCGAGCGCCGCGACGCGCGCCTCGCGGGCGTCGAACGGCTCGCTGCTCCAGCGCGACGGTGGCGTGGGAATGACGCCGGAGAGCGGACGGTCCAGGCACATCTGCACCGAGACGGCCCTGTTCGACGCGTCGACGACGATGGTGTTCGGCGTTGCCGCGCACCAGTCCTCGCCGGTCGCGGGGTAGCGGGTGAAATCGCGGTTGACTTTGCGCAGTCCGGCCTTGACGCGTCCGTCGGAGTCCTCCACCACGTGGAAGAGGGATGGCGCGTTGGTGGCGTCGCCGGTGAAGGAAAGCGGGCGCGCGTCGGGGATTGGACGTTCCGTCTCGAGCAGAACGGCGTTCTCGTTCGGATAGCAGAGCGTCGGCCGCGCAGGGACCGCATTGGTGCCGCAGACGACTTCCAGGCGGTCGATCCAGTCACGACGCAGATAGAGGTCCTGCACCAGCACGCGGTTCTTGTCCAGCACGAATCCGGCGACGAGGTTGGGGACTTCCTTCTCGTCGGAATCGGATATGTGGCGTCCCTGGTTGTTGCAGGCGGGACAGCGGTAGGGCATTGCGGCGTTCGGACGCGAACCGTCCGGGAGGCGCTTCAGCCGGAAGCGGACGTTGACGACGCTCGGACGAAAGGCGTCCGCCATCGCCTGCACGCGCGCCGATTTCTCGGCGGCTTCCGCCGCGGGGTCCTTTGATTTCTCCTCTGCCGCGACTGCGGCCATGAACGGGACGAATGCGGCAATCAGCAAAGACTTCTTCATTCCAGCACCTCCTTCTCGGTGTCTTCCAGGTAGTTGAGGACGATCTGCATCTTGCGACCGCGCCGCATCACCTCGATGTTCGCGCGGTAGCGGTTCGGCAGGTCCTTGAGCGCGGCCTCGTAGATCTGGCTGAGGCCGTCCAGCGTCTTGACGGGCTTGCCGTCCCAGGAGAGAAGCACGTCCTTCTCCTTGAGCCCGGCGCTCCAGGCGTTGCCGTCCCAGGCGACGGCGCTTACGAAGAGTCCGCCGTCCTCGGCGAAGAAGGCGAGGTCGGGCGTGTCGAAGCGGTTGATCTCCTTCGCGGTGAAGCCCCAGCGATCGAACGCCTTCTGCGCGCCCTCCACGCGGCCTTTCTCCGTCGGGGCGATGCTGAAGGACAGTTCCTTGTCGCCGCGCGTGACCGAGAAGACGACCTCCTTGCCGAAGTCGAGGCGGCCGAGGCGGCGGTAGACGGTGGGCAGGTCCTCGCTGTTGACGACCTTGACGGGTTCGCCGCCCACGGAGACGATCCGGTCGTTGGGCAGGAGTCCGGCCTTGCGCGCCGGGCTGCCGGCGTCGGTGCCGGACACGATGACGCCCGTGTCCCCCGGGAAGGTCATGTCGTGGTTGAAGTCGTGGAGCGGCTGCAGGTTCAGTCCGAACCACGCCCAGTGGGCGTCGCCGTGCGCGCGCAGGCGGGGAAGCACCTCGAGGATGGTGGGCGAGGGAATCGTGAACGCCTGTCCGCCGAAGAGGTTGCCGCGCGTGTTGAGCCCGACCACGCGGCCTTGCGTGTCGACGAGCGGGCCGCCGGAGTTGCCGGGCGCGATCGCGGCGTCCGTCTGGTACCAGAGCGTATACTGTCCGCAGCCCTCGAGGTAACGGTCCGTGCAGGAGATGATGCCCATCGTGACGGAGCGCGCGAGGCCCCACGGCGCGCCCATCGCCAGCACCACGTCGCCCACGGTGACGGGCGTCGGCGCCAGCTCGGCCGCCGCGAACGGGGGCGTGTTCGACGGGCACTCGAGCTTCAGGAGCGCCACGTCGAGGTCCTTGTCGCTGCCGATCTTGCGGGCCGTGTAGGCGGTCCCGTCCGAAAGCTGGCACCGGATCTCGGTGGCCTTGTCGACGACGTGGTGGTTGGTGAGCAGTTCGCCGTCGGGGGTGATCACGACGCCCGAGCCCGCCACCACCTGCTTCTCGTTCTTGCCGCTCTCAAGCGCCTCGCGCACGACGCGGATGTAGACGAGCGCAGGGGCGACCTTCTGGCGCGTCTCGAGGATGACGCTCCGGAAGCCGTTGCCGTCGGCGGGTGCCGTACAGCACCCTGCCGCCAGCAGACAGGCTGCCAGCACGGTGACGCCTCCGGCGCGGAGCGCCCTTGGCGGAGTGATGAGTCCCATGTCGAATCCTTTCTTTTTTGTGGTTGACGGCGTGTAGTATACCATACGTCGGCCGGAAGACGTGTCAGTCCCCCGTCAGAGGAATGTCAGGAGATGGTCAAATCAACTCCTGCCGTCCCTTACGGACAGCGAAGCTCGACGAACCTGATCTGGCGGCGGTTCCACGTGAAGGTGACGGCCAGCACGCCGGGACGCGGTTCGCGGATGGCCGGATAGGAGAACTCCGTGGCCCGCCCGTCGGGCTGGCGCAGCGCGTCGTCGGCCAGCACGCGGCAAGTCCGCCAGGTCTCGCCGCCGTCGGACGACGAACGGAGCTCGAGGTGGCTGCGCGAACCCCATGTCCCTTTCTTTCCCTTGGGGTCCGCGCCGTTCAAGACGAGGTAAAGGAGGCCGTTCGACGCGTACACGCAGTCGATCCCGGAGTTGATGTTGGGAAGCGGCGAACGGCGGAGTTCGCGCCACGTCTCGCCGTTGTCGGTCGAGTCCGTGCGCCAGATCCAGCCGTCGTTGGCGCGGAGGAGGGCGTGGACGCCGGCCGCGTCGGACCAGAGCGTCGGCTGGATGACCCCGAACTTCGCCGGGGCGTCCGCCGGGACGGGAAACTCGAGCGACGCCCGCCAGGTGCGCCCGTCGTCGTCCGAGATGTCCACGAACGCGCGCCAGCGGCCGATCTCGCGCGAGGCGGGCGCCAGCCAGCGGCCGTTCGCGAGGCGGAGGCACTTGTTGCGGACGGGGCCGCGTCCGCCGCGCACCTCGCCTGGAACGAGTTCGCGCGGGGGCGTCCAGGTCTCCCCCTCGTCGCGGCTCTCGCGCACGTAGGTGCGCCAGTCCGAGCAGTTGCGCCCGACCTTGAAGAACAGGACGATGCGTCCGTCGACGGCCCTCCACAGCACGGGGTTCCAGTGCGGCGAATCGGGGTTGACCTTCGCGAGCACGCGCACGGGGCCCCACTGTCCGTTCCGGCGCCGGCTGCCCTTGATGGCCACGTCCGCCGCGCCTTCCTTCGACCCCTCGAACCACGCCGCAAGGTAGCCGCCGTCCGGTAGCGGCAGCAACGTGGAGGCGTGGACGTGTCCCTCCACGGGCGGGGCGATGAACTCCTGCGCGAGGAGTCCCGCGTCGTCCGCGCCGGCCGCCGCGCAGGCGACGAGCGCGACCAAGATCGAGATTTTCTTCATGGCATGTCCTTCCGATTTGTACGAGATGCGGTGATTATACACAGAGTGCGGAGGTGTTGTCAAATCGGCGGGGACATGTTATCATGTGGCGCAACGGGAAGAACGATATGGACATTTCACGAAAGAGCTTTCTGATTGGATCGGTGGCGGCGGCGTCTGCGGCGCCGCGCGTGCACGCCGCGGCGGCGGGGCGACGGCCCCCGACGTTCGCGGAGCCGACGCGGGACATCCCCGTGGACGACTGGGCGGACGTCATCGTGGTGGGCGGCGGCCCGGCGGGTGTGTCGGCGGCCGTGTCGGCGGCGCGCGCGGGCGCGAAGGTGCGCCTCTTCGAGCTGCAGGGATGCCTCGGCGGCGTGTGGACGGCCGGTCTCCTCACCTACATCTTCGACTTCAACAAGTCCGAGATCGGCTGGGAGATCATCCACCGTCTCGACGCCTACGGCGCGCGCGCGGTCGACCGTCCCGACGCGGAAGGGATGAAGCGTTACAGGGACGGCCTCGACAAGGACTGGGTCTACGCGCCCGAGTACATGAAGGCCGTGTGCGAGGACATGTGCGCCGAGGCGGGCGTGCGCGTGACGCTGCACTGTCCGGTGGTGGCGGCCTACCGCGACGCGGGCGGGCGGAACGTCGCGACCGTCGTCACCGAGTCGAAGAGCGGACGGCAGGCCTGGCGGGCGCGGACGTTCGTCGACTGCTCGGGCGACGGCGACCTGGGCGCGCAGGCGGGCTGCGGGTTCGACCTCGGGTTCGGTCCGGAGGGCTGGGGCCAGCCGGCCACCCTCAATGCGCTCGTGGTGGTGGACGACGGCGACGCCGTGGCGGCGGGCGACTTCGTCTCGAACGAGCCGGCGATGTGGACGCAGGCGCTGAACCCCGAGACGGGGAAGCCTTCCAGCCACCACATCGTGGCGAGCCACAAGCTCAAGGCCGAACTGCGGCGCGCGGGCCTTGAGCCCAGCTACGGCGACCCGACGCTCTTCCGGTTCCACCGCAACCTCTTCTGCTTCATGGCGAACCACGAGTACAAGCTGCGTATCGACGACGCGCAGGCGGTTTCGGACGCCACGGTGCGCGCGCGCAAGGAGATCCTCGCGCTCGCCGCCGGCCTCGCGAAGCTGGGCGGTCCGTGGAAGGGGTTCCGCGTGGCGGCTACCGCCGAGCAGATCGGCCACCGCGACGCGCGGCGCATCCACGGACGCTACACCGTGACGCGCGACGACGTGACGGCCGGCGCGACGTTCCCTGACGCGGTCACGACTTCCCGCTTCGGCATCGACATCCACGGGCTCGACAGGAAGTCCAACAACGTGCGGGCGGCGGGACAGAACCACGGCGTGAAGTTCCGTCCCTTCCAGATTCCGCTCCGGGCCTGCCGCGCGCGCGACGCGGACAACCTCTTCATGGCCGGGCGCAACATCTCCGGCGACTTCTACGCGCACGCGAGCTACCGCGTGACCGGTAGCTCCGTGGCGATCGGCGAAGCCGTCGGCAAGGCCGCCGCCCGCGCCGCGCGGGATTGAGGCGGGTCTACCGGGCGGTTGCGGCGTCGAGCGCGGCGCTCAGGATACGGGCGGCGGCCGTTTCTCGCGCGCGGCGTCCCGCGCAGCCGAGCACGGCGGCCACGACGCGCCGTCCGCCGCGCTGCGCCGTGAGGACGACCGACGCGCCGGCGGAATCCGTGAAACCCGTCTTGAGGCCATCGCATCCGGGCACCGGTGACGCGAACTTCTGCGGATCGCGCGTATCGGGCAGGAAGTAGTTATGGGAGACGAGCGAGATGTCTTTTCTGTCGCCCATGGTGATCGTGCGTTTGGGGCAGGACGTGTATTTGAACACCTCCGGCATCGTCACCAGGTGGCGTGCGAGCTTCGCCATGTCCGCCGGGGTGGACGTGTCAAAGCCGGGATACGCCTGGTTGTGGTAGGGCGTCATGCCGTTTGGCGAGACGAAGCGGGTGTCCTTCATCCCCAGTTCCTGGGCCCGGCTGTTCATCCGGTCGACGAACGCCCGTACGAGGCGCTTCGACTCGCCCTCTGGCAGGGACGCCTCGCCGAGGCGTCCGCCGGAATGTTCCGCCAGCACGACGGCGCCGTCGTTGGCGCTTCGGATCATGAGGGCGTAGAGCAGGTCGTCGACGGTGAGGGTCTCGCCCGCCTTGACGCCGAGGCTGCTCCCGCGGAACGAGGCGGCGTAGGCGCTGGCCGCGACCTTGTCGGAAAGCGCGTAGCGTCCGGCGCGCAGGTCTTCGAGGACGAGCAGCAGCGTCATCATCTTCGTGCAGGAGGCGGGATGGGCCTTCGCGTCGGCGTTGTCCTGGAAGAGCACGGCTCCCGTCGCGGCGTCGACGGCGAGGGCGCCGCGGTACGGCGTGCGCGGCTTGACTGCCGAAAGCCCGGTCGGCGCGGAGTCCGCGCCGAGGGCGATCCCCGGCAGCGTGCAGGCGCACAACACGAGCGAAAACACGATGCTTCTTCTGTTTGCCATGCCGCGTAGTATAGCATATTTAGACCCACGATTCGCGATTTTCGTCGAAAAAGTCAATTTGCCGTCTTGACGGCGCGCGGTTTTTTTGATTAAATATCCCACTCTTGCGCGGAATCGGCTGACGAAGTCGGTTCCCCCGCAGGCGGAAGCGCCGCCTACGTAAACGGACAAAACCTCGCCTCGGCGGGGCACAAAGCCACACAAAAAGGAAAGAAACATGCAGAAAAGCACTCGTCCAGCGAACCCCGGCGACAGCCGGAAGTGGTTCCTGGTTGACGCGAAGGACCAGGTTCTCGGTCGTCTCGCCGTCATGATCGCGAACAAGCTTCGCGCGAAAGACTCCCCCTCGTTCGACCCCTCCGTGGACGCCGGCGCGTTCGTGATCGTGGTCAACGCCGCCCAGGTGAAGCTCACGGGCAAGAAGGAAACGCAGAAGGACTACCAGCGCTATTCCGGCTACCGGGACGGCCTGAAGCACTTCACGGCCGCCACGATGCGCAGGCTGCATCCCGACCGCATCATCAAGGAGGCGGTCTGGGGCATGCTCCCGAAGAACACGATCGCGCGTAAGATGATGACGCGCCTGAAGGTGTTCGCGGGTCCCGAACACACCCATGCGGCTCAGAAGCCGGAAGTGATCACGCTCTAAGGAGATTTCAGGAATGGCAACGAAGAAAGTGATTTCCGCCGGAACCGGCAGCCGCAAGACCGCCTGAGCGCGCGTGACGCTCGCCCAGGGCAGCGGCTAGTGGACCGTCAACAACGTGGCTCTCGAGGACTACATCACCTCCGAGGCGCTGCGCGACTACCTCACGCAGCCGATCGCGATCTCGGGATTCGATGCGTCCAAGGTGGACGTGATCGTGTTCGCGAAGGGCGGCGGCTGCAGTGGCCAGGCGGGCGCGATCCGCCACGGCCTCGCCCGCGCTCTCGTGGAGGCG
>JAFRNO010000015.1 GCA_017430155.1 Kiritimatiellia bacterium
CCAGGAACCAGATTTTCGCCTTTGTCATTTTCCGCTTGCCTCCTTGAACTTGCCCGCCCGGCGGCAGATCATCGTGCGTTGCCCGCCGATCTCCGCGTCGAAGATCGTGGCGTCAGCCTTGGAATCGTACCAGACGACGAGCTTCACCTCGTACGCGCCGCCCACGCAGCGGAGTCCGCCGATCTTGAAGTTTTCCGAGCTGCATGCCGGACCAAATTTCCGGTTCGGTACGTCGTCTGCGAACGACGCCTCGCGCTTGGCCGGATCGACGGTCAGAACGAGGGCCGGCCTGCCGCCTTCCGCAACGAACTTGCGCACGAGTTTTTCGCCCGCGCCCGCGCGATAGGTAACGGGCGCGACGGGCGGCTTGATCTCGGGCACCCACTTGAGTCCGAGGTGGCCGTCGGGAAAGTAGACGAGTTCGCGGAACACGAGCCATCCGCCCCATCCCGCGAGGTGCCGCATCCAGCCGATGTAGAGCCGCCTGTCGCCTTTCCACGGCACGACCATCGGAACGCCCAGCCCGTCGTAGGCGATGTCGGGCTCGTTCGTCCAGTCGATGAAGGACCCCGGCCTGCCGTCGGGCGAATACGCCATGTTCTTGAAGCCCTGGAGAAGGTAGCGGTGGCCGTGCCAGTCGAAGAGCGACGGGCAGTCGCCGCGGAACGGCAGGTTGCCGTCGTGGATTTTCCAGTTCACGAGGTCGGCGGAGCGGAAAATGCCTTTCTTTCCGCCGTAGCTGGTGACGAGCTCGAATCCGCCGCCGGGAGTGTTGTAGATGCTGGGATTCTGCGCGTCGGTGATGATCTTCCCCGTCTTGACGAAATGGATGCCGTCCTCCGACTCGGCGTACGTGCCGCCGATCGGATAGATCGGGTCCTTCGTGATGCGGCTCGTGTGGAGTCCGTAGGAAAGGCACAGCTTGCCGTCCTTGACGAACGGCGTGCCGGTGCCGAGAGTTTCCCACCATCTTTCGATCGGCACGGCGACGGGATGTTCCGTCCAGCTGACGAGATCGTCCGACGACAGGTGCGCGTAGTAGTGCCCGCCCGCTCCCTGCTTCGACTTGTGGTGCCGCCTGTCGAACAGATAGAACACGTGCAGCCGTCCTTGGTGCACGCCGGGGGAGACGTCGCCCACCCAGGTGTTGTGGTCCGGCGGCGTCCAGTACTGGATGGACTTTTCCACAGGGCGCGAGAAGTTGACGCCGCCCGGCGCGCCGGCGAGGATGGCGATATCGGAGGACTTCACCCGGCTGGAGAGCGTCTTCGGGGCGGAGAGGTCCGCTTCGACCGTCGGCAGGCGGAACATGTCGTCGTCGAAATGCCCCTCGACCTCGATCGTGAGGTGGCTTTTCGCGCAGAAGAGCCGCACGTCGTGGATTCCGTCCCGCCGTTTCAGGAAGCCGAGCGGGATTCCCACGCGCAGGCCGTACATCGTCGCCTCGATGACCGGGCACGATCCGTCCGGCTGGGGAAAGTTGAGGTAGTTTCCAAGAAAACGGTCGTACCTCTCAAGTCCTTCTGTTCGTCCCGCCATGCGGAACGCCAGGCGCAAGGGGCCGACCTCGTAGAGCGGCTCGTCGGCCGCCACGCCGGAGACGTCGACCGTGCAGCGGACCGTGAAGTCGTCAGTCGTTGCGCCGGGCAGGGCGAGCCCTGCGCAGAGAACGGAGAGAAAGACGAGTATGCGGTGAATCATGGTGTTTGCTCCTTCTGTTGTTTATCTGAAAATCAGCATCATGCCGGCGTCCGCAACGGTCGCGACCATGGCATCGCCCTGTACCTGCAACGTGGCTTTCTTGCCGCGTGGCAGGTTAGCGAACGACCAGTCGGCGAGGTTGGCGGCGCCGGATATCGAGGACGCGGTGAAAAGCGTCCATGTGGCGAGGGGCGCGTCGAACGCCGGGAGGGCCACCGTGCCGCCACCCGCGATTGTCAGCGTACCGGAGATGGCGGTCGGCGTGTCCCGCGCCGCGACGGTCACGCCGTCCGCGAGCGTCATGTCGCCGGAGAGTGCGAGCGAGGCGTCGATCGTGTCCGTCACCGTCAGGCTGGAGGCTTTGACGCTTCCCGTGCCGGTCAGATGCACAACCTCCGGCTCGGGGTTGATGCTTGCCGCTCCAGACTGATGATAGGCGGCGATCTCGGCGGCCGTGAGCACGCGATCCCACACGGCCAGCTCCGCCATGTTTCCCTTGTAATAGGAAGTTCCGTTGTAGAACGCCTTGCCAACCTTGAATCCGCCTGCCAAGGTGTTGAGCGTTGACGTGTTCTGGTAGGAAACAGGTCCTGTCTTCAGTTGCCCGTTCAAGTACAGGGAGACTTTCGAACCGCTCCAGATGGCGACGAACGAATTCCAATGGGAAAGGATGTCGGACTTTGTGCAGCTCATGTAGACATTGTCGCTTCCCCACGGAAACAGTCCGAACCGTTCGCCTTGCTTGCGTAGGGCGAAGTTCATGTATTGGGTGGCAGTCCATCCTTCGTTGCCCCACGAGAGCACGGCGCCCTCGCTTTGACAGTCAGAGGCAGGCTTGATGAAGCAGGCGACCGTGCGGGCCATGTTGCCGGTCGGCATTGATGACGGGAAAGACGACGTCTCAAGCCAGGTGCTGCCATCCAAGTAGATGGATCCGCCCGTCGCGAAGGGCGAGTCGGCGGAGAACGTCCCGCTCGATCCGCCCGCCACATGGAGGTCGGCGCCGTTGCCGGAACGGTCTGAAAGGAGCGTCGCAGCGGAATTGAACGGATAGTAGACGGCAGACGAGTTGAACTGGAGGTTTCCCCCCGACACGTCAAGGATCGATCCTGAACCGGATTGCGTGGAGGCGACGCCCCCGTCTTGGTAGAGGACCGAGACCTCTTCGTCCGTGAACGCTCGGTTCGCGATGAACACGTCGTCGATCCACCCAGTGAAGTTTTTGTCATTGAGCGTGGCGCCGATCAGGAACTGTTCGTCGCCGAAGTTCGGAGTGTAGGACGAATCCGATTTTCGGAGGACACCGTCACAGTAGAGACGGCGCGTCGTGCCGTCATACGTGCCCACGACGTGATGCCAGCCATCCTTGAAGTCTCCGCTCGGCAACTCAGCACCGACATCCATGGCCCACCAGTAGTTCCACACCTTGGTGAAACTGAAGTTAAGACGGAAATTGTTCGCGCCGCCTGGAGTGCCTGGTTTGCCGTAGCCGATCCATCCCCCTTTGTCATTGCAGTCCTCGGCGGCTTTGGCCCAAAGGGAGACGGTGTAGGGGGCGTTGCCGGTGGGGACCAGTTCGGGGAACGGAGCAACCTCAAGGACGGTCGAGCCGTCGAAGTAGAGGCAGCCGCCCGACCGGCCCTCGGCGCTGAAAACGGGGCGTCCGCTCTTGACGGAGAGATCGTATCCGTTTGTGGTCGCATCGCGCAATGCCGTCCCGAGCGAACAGTCGAACGGAAAATGGATCACCGTTCCGGGTGGATGCGCGTAGGAAGCCCGCGCCATGGTGGACGCGAACGAAACGTTGTCCAGATGCGCAGTCTCGTCCGTGACCACCTTGTCTGCGGCGATCGTCCCGTTCATCACCCTCCCCCCGCCCTTGATCTCGATCAGGCGGCATGTCACGCAACGCCCGTCTAGATCGAGCACGCCGCCGTCGACGACTACCTTCCGCGCGACATCTCCGCTGATTGGAGCAGCCACCTTGAGAACGCCTTCGCGGACCGTGATGACGCCGTTGACCGGCTCGCCTATCCCCAGGATCGACGAGCCCTCCTTGACGAGGTTCATGCTCCCGGAGAAGTGCAGATTGGTTGTGGCGTTGTCTGCCGTCTGGCGGATCGTCACAGTCGGGCACGTGCCGGCTTTGGAGTTGAGAATCGTGAACGGCCTTGCGAGCGC
>JAFRNO010000108.1 GCA_017430155.1 Kiritimatiellia bacterium
CACCTTGACCGTCGCCATGTAGTTCTGCTCCGCCCCGTCGAACACCACGGGCCATCCGTCCGAGAACCCGGTGATCTGCGCGCCCAGCTGCCACGACTCCGTGTCCCACGTGTCATGGGCCGACTGCGGACGCCAGAGCGCATCGGTTCCGATCCTGCGGAACGTCGACGCCAGCGTGGTCACCACGTTCCCTTGGTCGGGCGTCAGCACGAATGCGAAATGGTACGTCGCGTCCGCCGTCGTGCCGGGGAATGTCGCCGTGAGCGCCCCCGGCACGGTGAACTCGCCCACCGCGACGGTCCCGCCCTCCAGCGCCGCCGTCACACCCCATTTGAGCGAGACCGAGACGCGCGACGCCGAGGAGTCGATGCGCGAGAGCGTGCCGTTGACCAAGATGCCGTCGGGCGTCTGGCGGGCGGACAGGACGCCGCCCGCGCAGCTCCACGCGGTGTTCAACGTTGCCGCGCCCGCAGCCGCGAAACTCGTGTTCGTGACGGAGTCGTTCTCGGCCTTCACCCAGTCGGCGGATGCGATGCCGTCGTAGAAGCGGATTTCGTCCATGTCGCCCAGGAAGCTGTCATTCGAGGCCGTCATCGCGTACGACCCGACGGTCCAGGAGGCCCTGTCTTCATGGGTCAGCGCCTTCGCCGAGGCGTTCGAGTAGATCCTCTCGCCGTTGAAATACGTATTCAGCTTGCCGACCGCGTCGTACGAGAACGCCACATGCGCCCATTGATTGACCACGAGCGCTCCCTTGCCGGCCGCGCCCTGATGCCCGCTGACGGCCACCGACATGTACGTTCCCTTTTCGCAGAGGAGGAGAAAACCCGTTCCGCCCCACGCGCTCCTGCTTGCCGCTCGGATCGACGGTCCCGAGGCGCCGCTCTTGAACCATCCGGAGAAGGTAAAAAGTCCCGGATCGGAAAGCTTGTTGTTCTTCACGAGATTGGGAACGTTCACGCCGATCGTGCTTCGGGCGGACTTGTTCAAGCCGCCGCCCACGCGGCCGCTGCCCGCCGTGGCGGTCACGCCGCCGCCGTTCGCGACGGCAAGCGCCTTGGGCGACGAGTCGCTGATGCCGGAACCGCCGTGGATCACCGTGACGTACTTCGTCCACACGTTTCTCGCCGTGACCGCCGGCAACGTCGCGGAGGCGCTCGCGCCGTAGTACATGTGCACGGCGGTCGTAGTTCCGGAGAGGCGGGGCACCTTCACCCACACGACGGATTCCCCCGACGTGTTCCACGACTCGATCTCGTGCTGCAGCAGTTCGCCCCTGGCGTCCGTGAACCGCAGATCGGCGCCGTTCGCCGCGCAGTCGGCGTACGAGAATCCAGCGATCGACTGCGAGATGCGGATCAGGACGGGAAAGTCTTCCAACGCGCTTGCGCCGGTGTACCCCGACACCGTGAACGCGCAGGTGTGCGAGAACGGCGCGATGTCCAGCGCGGCGCCATGGGCGCAGACAGCGGCGAGAACCGCCGAAAACAGGCCAATCGTTTTTTTGCAGACCATCTTCACTCCTCTTTTACGCCATAAATGCGTGTCAATTATGCCAAATCCATGCGTCTGGCGCAAGGAGAAAATACTCAGTGAAAACGCGAATCGGGGTGCGGGTGCGGATGGGCGGACGGCGATGGAACGCCGTCCCTACCGGGAGGGTCGCAACTTGTTGCGACCGAATCGGCGGTCGCAGTAAACTGCGACCCTCCCATGGGGAGCCGCCAGCTTGGCGGCGCTTACCGGATAATCACCACCGTGCCGGAGACGTTGCAAAGGTACAGCTTGCCATCCTTCACCTGCGGAAGGAGGATGCACTTGACTTCGGATGCCGGGACGCCGTCCACCGTGACACTGAAACGCCGCGCCAGCTCGGCATCGGAAAGCGCCTCCAACCCGCCCGACGGGCCGACGTGGGCGCGTCCGAACGTCGGTCTTGACGCGAAGTCAACCGCGATCGTGCCGACGTCCGCGAAGAGGTTCGTCGCCGCGTTGTCGAACTTCAGTACCGTCGAAAGGTCGGAGGTGCCTGCCGCCACCGTACCGAAGTCTACAGTATTTGAGACGCACGCGAACTTGCCCGACATCACCGCGCCCGTCGCGCCGTCCGCCGAGATGTCGCCGTAGACGAGCGCCGCCGTGTCGGAGACGTTCGTCACCCGCGCGCCCGAAGCGAGCGCGATCTTGCCCTGCATGTAGCCGTCCGGCGCGAGGCTCAGCGACAGGCTGTCCTCGTTGAACTTGACGTATTCGCCGAAGGTACTGTCTGCGGCCGTCTTGACGGCGTAGGCGACCGCAGTCCCGCCGCTCGGCCCGCTGCTGCCACTGCCGTCATAGGTACAGGCCTCGTACCGATGCCATCCAGCCACCATCGGCCAGTCCGCTTCGACGAAGCCGCTGTAGTTGGTTGCCGCCGCGACTTGGACACCATCCACGAAGAACGCAATGCGGTCGTCGTATTGCAGACGGAAGCGCCATGTGCCTGCCTTCGCGAAGGGGACATGGAACCAGCCGTCCCAGCGGTTCACGACGTTGGTGTTGAGGCGGTCGATGCCCTTGCCGTGCCAGTCGAGGAGCTTAAGCGAATTGGTGAGGCAGACGATGTCCCAGTCCCAGTTGTTCGTGTAGTTGCTCGCGGAAGGCGTCGCCCAGACCGTGTCCGCCCAGGCCTGCGTCTTGGCGGTGCTCCAGCGGACGGACGCCTCGCCGCCGCACGGGGCGGACGGCCGCATGCGGATGTGCTGCGGATCGAACGGCGTGTAGCTCGCGGCGTCATTGCCGGAGACGGCGGACTTCGCGAAACCGACCGCGAGTCCCGCGCGGTTGACTGGACCGAAACCACCGCCATTTGACACGCAGATAATGACGAAACGGTGCCAGCCAGCGGACAGCGAGACCTGGAGATTTGCGTAGGTGCTCGCTTTC
>JAFRNO010000109.1 GCA_017430155.1 Kiritimatiellia bacterium
GCAGATCTGCAGGACCTCGCGTTTCGTCTTCGGCCCCGTGTCCGGCTCGCGCACGAGCAGCGCGCCCGGCACGCGGTTGAATGCGCAGTGTCCGCTCCAGCCGCGGAAGTTGCCGGCGAGGGACTTCACGAACAGGTGGTGGGAGATGCCCTCGAGGCCAGCCTTGAAGTCCTCGAACCGGTCCGTCTCGTAGAGCCAGGAAACGTCGAAGAGGCAGATGCGGCAGGCCGATCCCTGGCCGTACGGCAGGATGATCTTGCCGTCCGGCAACTCCATCGGCTGCGTCTGGTGGACGCTCTTGTCGATCCCGCGCCACTTCCGGTTGCCGTACTCGCGGAAGTCCGGCCGGTTGCGGATCGCGTTGAGCGCCACCTCGCGGAACCCGATCCACGTGCGCCCGTCGTCTTCGGAAATCGCGGCGTGCAATGCGTCACGGTTGGTGAACACGGTCTCATATCGCCCCGTCAGCTCGCTTTTGTTCAGCTCGGGGTACTCGGACGAATCGCGCTTCGGCAGCGATTCGGTGTTGTTCCAGAAAAAGAGGATGCGGCCGTCCTTCAGCCGCAGGAACGTGGGCATCGTGTTCGAGGCGCAGAACATCGGCAACGGCTTCGGGCCGTCCCATGTCTCGCCGCCGTCCTTCGACGTGTAGAGGTAGTGGTGGCGGAACGTGGTGCGCACCGCCATCAGGAGGTCGCCGTTCGAAAGCTCAACGATAGTCGGCTCGCAGCAGCCGTTGTTCCAGCGCAGGGCTTTGTCGTGGTAGAGGATGTGGTCGGCGGAGACGGCGTTCGTCACGACGACCTCGTGCCACGTCGCGCCGTCGTCCGACGAAATCGCGAGTGCGGGACACGCCACGCCCTTCACGTCGTGGGCGCCGGCCATGATCCAGCGCCGCGATTTCTCCAGCGGCTGCATCGGACGGAAGAACGCGAGGGTGCGCGACTTGGTGTCCGTCCACGTGACGTCCACCTTGCCGGTGGGGCCGTCCTTGGAGCGCACGCACCGAAGGAATCCGCCCTTCTTCGCGGGCGGCACCACGGACAGGTAGTAATCCGCCCACGGGCATTTCGCCATCGGGCCGAGGTCGCCTTCGGGACGCAGAACGGTCTTCCACGAAAGACCGCGGTCGCGGGACGAGAGATACACGCCGCGCACCTGGCCGTCCACGAGATCCCGTCCGTAGTAGCGGATCTCGCCGTCCGGCATCACCACCATCTCCTTGTGGGCGTGGGCCGGCTGTTCGGCCACCACGCGCGGCGCGTGGATGGTCTTGTAGAGGAGCTGGTCGGAGGCGTCCAACGCGGGCCACGTCGTGGCGGCAACAGCAGATGTGGCCGCCAGCAGAAAAGTCCATGTGATTGTTCTCATGATGTATTACCTGCCTTTCAAAGAGAGTGCGTCGACAACGCGTTCGAGAAAATCTTCCGGCGTGGAGGCGCCCGCCGTGACGCCGAGACGGCGCACGCCCGCGAAATCGAGCGCGCACACCTCCTCAAGCGTCCCCGCCCGCGCCGCGAACGACGCGCCCGCCGCGCGCGCGACCTCCACAAGGCGATTCGTGTTCGAGCTGCCCGCGCTGCCGAGCGCGAGCACGCCGTCGCCGCCGCCGCGCACGAACGCCTCGACCGCCCCCTGGCGGTCGCGCGTGGCCGTGCAGATGTCCGCCGCCGACGACGTCTCGAGGTGCGGATAGCGCGCCTTCAAGGCGCCCAGTACAGAGCGTACAGTTCCAAACGACAATGTCGTTTGGAACAGGACGCCGAGCGGGGAGCTTGCGGGGAACGGAAGCGCCGCCACTTCATCGGCCGAGGTGACCACGCTGCATTCGGGGACTTCGCCTACGACGCCGCGCACCTCGGCGTGATCGGCGTGTCCCACCACGACCACCGGCACGCCGCGCGCGGCGGAATTGCGCACGGCGCGGTGGGCGCGCGCCACGAAGGGACAGGTCGCATCCACGACTGCCAAGCCGCGCCGCTGCGCCTCCGCACGCACATCAGGCGCCACGCCGTGCGCGCTGAACAGCACGGTCGCGCCGTCCGGCACCTCGTCCAGCGACTCGACGAAACGCAGGCCCTGCGCCTTCAGCTCCGCCACCACCTGCTCGTTGTGCACGAGTTCGTGGAGGCAGTAAACGGTCTTTCCAGAAGAAAGAGAAAGGGTGCGAGAGGCTTTCTCGACGGCCGCCCTCACACCCATACAGAAACCATGAGGCTGGAGCACCTCAACGATCATCGCGCCTCCGTCACTGGCCCTCGGGCCGCTCGGCGGCCTTCGCCGCGTCCCAGAGCGCGTCCATTTCGGCGAGCGTCATCGCCTTGAGGTCGCGCCCCTGCGCCTTCGCCGCGGCCTCGACGGCGCGGAAGCGCCGCGCAAACTTCGCGGTGGTGCCTTCGAGCGCGCTCTCGGCGTCCACCTTCAGGTGGCGCGCGTAGTTGGTGACGGCGAAGAGCAGGTCGCCCAGCTCCTCCTTCACGTGGACGGAGTCCTCCGGGTTCTCGCCCGCGCGTTCGGCCACGGCCTCGCGGAGTTCGCCGAGCTCCTCCTCGATCTTGTCGATCACGCCGGAGGCATTGTCCCAGTCGAACCCCACGCGCGCGGCCTTCTCGGCCGTGCGCTGCGCCTTCAGGAGCGCAGGCAGGGCCGAGGGCACGCCGTCGAGCGCGGAATGGCGCGTTTCCTTCTTGTGCTCCTGCTGCTTGATCTGCTCCCAGTTCTTCAGCACCGTGGCGGGGTCTTTCGCCACCACGTCGCCGAACACGTGCGGGTGGCGGCGGACGAGCTTGTCCGAGATCGCGTTCGCCACGTCGTCGAACGAGAACGTCCCCTCCTGCTCGGCCATGACGCACTGGAACATGATCTGGAGGAGCACGTCGCCGAGCTCCTCCACGTAGTTCGCGCGGTCCTCCGGGCGGTCCATCGCCGCCAGCAGCTCGTACGTCTCCTCCAGCACGCAGGGCTTGAGCGACGACAGCGTCTGCACGCGGTCCCACGGACAGCCCGTCTCCGGGTCGCGGAGACGGACCATGATGGAATGCAGTCTCTCGATGCCGGTCATCGTCACATGTGCAGCATGCGGAACGCCTCGTCGGCGAGCTTCGCGTTGAAGGAGTCGACCACCACGTCCGCGCCGCCGAAGTCCTGGTACGCCACGTGGTCGTGGAGGACGGCGATCGCGCTCATGCCCGCCACGAGCACGGCCTTCACGCCGAAGCCGCTGCCGGTCACGCCGACCGTCAGGACGTCCACGAGGCTGTTCTGGTTGCAGGCACGGCGCCAGGCGTCCCACTTGCAGTTGCCGTACGTCATCGACGGCTCGGCGTAGAGCACGACCTTCTCGGGGTCGAAGCCCTCGAACGCGGGCCGGAGCGTCTCGAGGTCCGCGCGGGTGGCGACCACCACCTTGACGCCCTTCTCAACGAGCGCGCTGACGAACGCCTTGAAGCCGGGCGTCACCGCGGCGACGGCCCGCTCGGTGAGCGCCTTGCCGAACGCGTCGTGCAGGTCGCGCGCCGTGGTGGCCGCGTCGCACTTCTTGTCGAGCGTGCGGAACAGTTCGGCGAGGCCGCCCTGGTAGTTGCCGCCCGAAAGGTGCATCGCCTCCAGCTTGACGGTGAGATCCACGCCCTTTGCGGCCAGGATCTTCTTCGCGGTGTCGAACAGGAGCTGGCCTCCGTCGATGGCCGTGAAGTCGAACTCCACGACCACGCCACGCGCCAGCGGTTTCTTCTCTTCTTTTGCTTCTGCTTCTGCCATTTTCTTTTTTCCACCTCAAGTTTACTTCTTCACCACGCGGGTCTTGCGCGGACGCGGCTGGCCGATGGCGGCCAGGAGCTTGCGGAAACGGGAGTTGCGCACGTTGAAGGGCTTGCCGCCCTTGATGCGCTCGAACTCGCACGCGCGGAGCTCGTTGTGGTTGTCCTCGTCCTTGCCCACGACGCCGCCCACGCCCGCGAGGGCGCACTCGACGGCCTTCTCGGCGCACGCCTGGATGAGCTGGAGGTCCTTCTTGCACGGCGCGGCCGAACGGGCGTAGTAGCCGCTCTTGAACACCTGGGTCTTCTCCGCGCCCAGGAGCTCGCCGAAGCGCTTCGCGAACCACTGGCCCACGTTCACCTTGTCGAGGCGCGGGTGGCCGAAGGCGTCCATCGGGAC
>JAFRNO010000110.1 GCA_017430155.1 Kiritimatiellia bacterium
ACCACCGCCACAGACGCCAACCAAAACCAACATCGAACATTAACAATAAAACTTCGCATCGCCAAACACATCCCTCCAACGCCCTACGATATAAAGGCTTTGCGACCCAAGGATGTCTAGGATTTCATGAAGGCTTAAAAACCCTCGGCATTGAGGAAGCCTCCCTTTTCGGCATAGCGCATTATCAAATGAGCGGAATTCGCGATCATCTTGCGAAACCCGTCTAACTCCACATCCGTAAACCCTCGTACGTCTCGCCATTCATACGATGGAAGGATACATGTCGCAGAATGAAAGTCCCTATATACGGGCTTTTCGACTGTAACCTTCACACTCCCATCCGGAAATAGTTCAGAATGGGTGATTTCCGTGTTGTCATCCAACGTAAGAAACGGATAAGACATGAATTCTCCTTGCCTGTCAAATGCACTTTGCCGAGACAGAACTCACAGGCCCGACACCGCACATTATACCACACTATTGGTGCAGATTACCATAGAACACGATTTTATCTTAACTGTCTGGCAACGGAACCGGGCGCGACAGCTTGCCGGTCACACCGTCGAGCACGCAGTCGCCGCCAGTAGTCGGAAACGTGAGACTGCGTCCGTCATCGGAAACGACACATACGCCATATCCTCGCAAGTCGTCCCTTTTCGCGTCGCGCACCACTGCCTCGATCTCATGCTGGGCGATCAATTTCTGAGCCGTAAATACGCGGACGTCAAGTGAAACCAAGTCCCCAGTCATCTTTGTACAATAGACGAGCACCCAACGGTCGGTGCCGCGGACGGGAATCGCGCCCTCGATATTCTTGTCGTCATACGCCCATTTTGTCGCGTGAGAAAGGCTGTTCGTCTTTCCGCCAGAGGCGATGTAATAGCGAATCGCAGGGAAATACGTATCCTTTCCGCCGCCGTCAGGACCGACGACTACATACCAATTGGCCCGCCCGCCTGCCTGAAGAATCGTCTCCTTCGGTCGGCCCGGCTCTTCCCGCACGGCAACGACGCTGAACGGCCCCTCCTCGCTTCCGGTATAGAACATAAGGCAACCTGAAAGCATAGCCATCGCGACTAGGACAAGTATCACCATATTCGTTCTATTCATCGCCCAAAGAACCTTTCGGCTTTATTTGTTTCCGCTATTAAGGAAATCCGTCCGCATAATCCACATTCGTCACTCGTCACTCATCACTCGTCACTCACCACATGCGCCTCGCCGGCGAACACCGGCGTGTCGCCCACGAGCAGCGTGCCGTCGGGCTGGATGCCGCCGCACAGGCCGGAGATCGGCGTCGGGTCGACGTCCGTCTGCAACACGCTCACGTGCTTCCCCTTGAGCGCGTCGCAGGGGACGATGAGCGGATGGATCGCCGCAAAACCGTTCTGCCGCCAGTTGTCGTAGAACGGGGCGAGCGTCTTCAAAAACGCGCGCTGGACCATTTCAAGCGGACGCTCCGTACCGTCGATCTGGCAGAGGCTCGTGGCGCGCAAGGCGATCTCGGGCGCGAACACCTTCTGGTTCACGTTGATTCCCACGCCGGCAATCACGTTGTCTCCGTGGCGTTCGCAGAGGATGCCCGCGAGCTTGCGGTGGTAGATCAGCACGTCGTTCGGCCACTTGATCCACGTCTGCCGCAGAAGGAGCAGGCTTGTCGCCGTGGCGGCGGCGAGCCCGACGACGAGCGGCAGGGTGGCGACTTCCTGGGGCTCGACGCCCTTCACGTCGAGCACGACGGACAGCATCAGGTTCTTGCCGGGCGGCGAAATCCAGGTGTGGTCGAGGCGTCCGCGTCCGGCTGTCTGCTCGTCGGCCGTGAACACGTCGCCGGGCTGGCCGTCGCGCGCGTCGAGGTTCGTCGACTCCGTCACGGCCGTGTGGTGGATCGTCCAACCGTCAATGACCGTCACGTCCATGTTTCTACCTCTTGCGCGTGGAAAGGTATGCCGCGAGGCCGGCGTTGCGGAGCTTGCAGGCGGGACACGCGCCGCAGCCCGCACCGGGGACGCCGTTGTAGCAGGTGAGCGTGCGGTCGCGCACGAGCTCGAAGATGCCGAGCTTGTCCGCAAGCGCCCACTCCTGCGCCTTCGTCTTGTGCAGAAACGGCGTGACGACCCGGACCGGCCATTCGAGCGCGAGGCGGATCGTGCGCTGCTGCGAACGGATGAACGCCGCCCGGCAGTCCGGATAGCCGGAATAGTCGGCCTCCGACACGCCCGTGTAGACCTCGGTCGCGCCGAGCGACTTCGCCCACACCGCCGCCGCGAGGAGGAAGAACGCGTTGCGTCCCTCCACGACGGTCGTGGGGCACGCGCTCCCCTTCCGCCGCGCGATCTTCTGCGCGGGATCCAGGAGGGCGTTCGTGGTGAGCTGACGGTAGAAGCCGAGCGAGACGACGTTGTGGCGGGCGATGCCGAAGTGCCGCGCCAGCCCGCGCGCGAACTTCGTCTCCAGCGCGTGGCGCTGTCCGTAGCGGAACGTGATCGCCGCCACGTGCGCCGCGCCATGCTTCTTCACGGCCAGCGCGAGGCAGATCGCCGAATCCTGTCCGCCGCTCAGCACCACGACGGCTTTGACATCCTTCTGCTTCATGCTTCCGTCTGTCGCTAGGCCGTGAACACGTAGTCCTTCAGGAGCAGGTAGTTCTTCTTGACGCCGAGATCCTGCATCCAGCATTTCGTGTAGTTCGTGCGCCACGGGCCGGAGCCGACTCCGCCGCCGTTGTTGTTGTCCCACAGCCAGCCCGGCGTCGGCCAGACCGCCGCCTCCGGCGCGACCGCCGCATAGAAGGCCTTGTCCACGCCGTTCTGCCCGTGGTGCGCAAGGAACACGATGTCGTGCTTCAGGCGCGCGCCGAGCTTCTTCATCGCGTCGCGGCCGCCCTCCACGCCGAGGTCGCCCGTCTCCAGCCACGTCTTGCCGCCGGCCTTGACGGAGATCATGACCGACGCGTTGTTGATCGTGTTGCCGTCGCAGCGGAACGGCTCGTTCAGGATCTCGAACGACCAGCTGCCGAAATTGACCACGCGCCCCGGCGAGCAGTCGCCCCGCTTCACGTCCTTCAGGCACTTGCCGAGCACGTTGTCGCAGAAGTTGTTGAGGTACGGCGTCGAGCCCGGCTCGCGCGCCAGCAGCCACTTGCGGTCGGGGAAGTTGTAGATGAGCTCGCCGATCGTCACGCCGTAGAAGTCCGGCCTCTCGGACATCGTCACGAGCGCGCCGTAATGGTCGCCGTGCGCGTGCGTGATGAACCAGTAGTCCACGTGCCCGCCCAGGCTGCGCAGGAACTCGCCGAGGAACTGCCCGTCCTTCCCTCCCCCCTCGAGGTTCCCGCCGTCCACAACGAGAATCTTGCCCTCCGGCGAGACGAACACCGTGGAGAGCGAGATCGTGTTGAGGCGGGTGGAGATCGCATACACCTTCCCGCCGCCCGACAGCATCTTCACCGTCTGCAGGTCCTTGAACACCGGTAGGGCGGGGCTTCCAGACCCGCCGCCACCCGGCAGGGCGGTCGCCCCGCGACCGCCGCTCGCAACCAATGCGGCGGCACCCGCCAGAAAACCTTTTCTCGTTGTTGTCATGTTCATGTCACTTTCTCCGTGGCGCACATTATACCACAAACCGGCCTCTTCACCCGCGGAACAGGCCGCCACAGAGTCAAATTTAACAAACGGATTTGTTCGCCGCTACGCGGCTCACCGCTCCCCCATGCGAACGCCGTAGGCGTGAGCAAATCCGCCCCTCCCGGGCGAACGCGGCGCGACCGCTTGGAGAGAAGCCCCAGATCGGGAAGCTGGCGGCGGGACAGTCGAGCCAGCCGGTCAGGTTAAAGCACTCGTCTCCGAAGCGGATGGCGATGATGTCGTCCTTCGTCTTTCCACTGACGACTTCAGACGGATCCGGTCCGCTCGCCGTGAAGCCCTTCACCTTGTACTTGCGCAGGGCAGCCAGCGCGTAGGCGCAGTGGTTGGTCGTCCACGACGGCACCCACACCACGTCCACGCCCTGCTCGGCGCAGAGGCGGATCGTCTCCGAGAACGGGTCGCGCCATTGTGCGCTCATCCACACCTTCGGCAGCGGTTCGGCGGCTTCGGCCTTCGACGCGCCGAAGAGGAGGAGCGCCTGCGGATTGCGGCTGATCGGGAACGTCACGGTCCCACCGTCTATCTGGGCGGGCATGCGGTTACCCATGTGGTCGCAGAGTTCCGCGCGCGTCGCATCGGTCGCGATGCGCACGGTCCACGTTCCGTCCGTCGAAAGCCCGTCATCCCACCCTGCCAGGACGACTCCGCCGGGCATCGCCTGCGACGTGCCATGGAAGCGGAGCAGGTGGCGCAGGCCGCGCGAGTAGACGGCACCGTCGTAGTCCAGGCCCTGGAAGACGGTCGTCAGCGCGGCGAACGCAGCGTAGCCGGCGCGCGGGTGGAAGTCGGCGGTGATCAAGCCGTAGCCGGGCTCGTTCCCGTCGAACCAGCCCGTCGCGCGTAGGTTGTACCAGATGTAGTCGCGCGCCCCGCGGCTCCAGGCGAACAGAGGCTTCATCCAGACGTTGCGCGCGACCGTATCCTCCTCGCCGAAGGCGCTCGTCAGCGCGGTCTCGTTTGAGATCCAGGGACGCGTCTTCAGCGGCGTCTTCTCGCGCAGCGCGGCGAAGCCACCGTCAATGGCTTCCGCGAACCCCGCGAAAGGACGGTGCACATGCTGCGCCCACACGTCGTAGAGTTCGGGATGCTCCGCAAACACCTCCTGGATTCCCACGTTGTAGGTGTCGGGCGTGGCTGTCGGGGACGTGAACGCGCCCGCCCAGCCGCAGGTCGTGACGCACACGTTGGAGCATCCGGCGTGGAGTCCCTCGTACGCCTCGCGTTGGATGGCGAGCGCGGCCTCGTGCGGGAGCGTCTCGGCGCCCGTCAGGTCGATCTCGTTGCCGATCTCGTAGTAGTCGATCTTCGTGCCGTACCGCCGCGCGTAGACCTCCGCGAACGCGCGGAAGGTGCCGGGCTTGATGGGCAGATAGCGCACGCGCAGTCCGCGCTTCCTCTGGTCGGGGGCCTTGGCGCGGGCGGTCTCGTCGATGGCCCAGGACGGCATGGACAGCATGATGATGTCCAACGCGAGTCCCGCGTTGCGAAGCCGTTCGATCATGGCGTCCGACTTCGTCCAGTCATATACGCCTTGCGTCCGCTCGATGTCGCTCCACATGTGGTCGTAGTCGCAGCGCGTGAACTTCGCGCCGGCCGCGACAAGCGCCTCGACCGTCAAATCGAGGAGATGCGGCCAGTAGTGCGTGCCGTGGTAGTGGATGCCGAAGCGGAACTTCGGCTTCTCGACGATCGGCGTCCGCTCGTGTCGGTCGATGAAGGCAAAGCGCGTCTCCTTGAACGCGCGCGAGCCGTCGCCGCCCGTCACGTTCGCCGCCACGCGCCACAGCCCCTTCGCCGGCAGCGGTCCGGGAACCTCCACGCGCACTTCTTCCCCCGCCGCCATCTCGCGCGCGAACGGAATCTCGAACCGCCGCCCGAAGACGTCCCTGAACACGAACGCGGTCCGCCACGAAACCGCCCGCTCCGCCGGGTTGCGCACGACGAGCACGGGCTTCTCCTTCCCGTCGCGGACCAGGTGCAGCGGATTCCCCGTGTCCACGTCGAGCCGCATCGCCTCCGCCTCGGTCTGCAGGAATTCGCCGACGGCGCGGACGGGCCGGACGGTCTCCCCCTTCACCTGCAGCTTCATGAACTGGTAGCGCCGGCCGTAGGGCAGGTTGAGGTCAAAGCGCGCGATGCCGTTCGAGACGACGCCGTCGAAGCCGTCCATGCGTCCCTGCCAGGCGCTGCCGGCGGATCCCGAGGACAGCGTCAGGCGCGCCGTTCCCGAGACGGCGGGCCTCACCTCGAAGGTGAGGGTGCGCGGACCGTTGAACGGACGCGCGCCGGGGTAGGTGGTGTCGGTCGAGATGGGCTCGCGAGAGACGACGGTGCGCGCGGCGCCGCACGCGTCTTCGGCGCTCTCGATGCGGCGGAACGTCACGCGCCCGGTCCCCTCTCCGCCGAAATGCACGTTGAGCGCCGAAAGTCGGGCTGGAAGATCCATCTGGTGGTTGCCGTCGCCGCCCCAGCCGTTGCCATGCTTGCCGGCGAAGTCGTATTCAAGGCAGAGGTTGCCGTCCGCGTCTTCGCTGAAGCCGCAGGGGTAGTACTGGAACGTCTCGCCATGGGCGTCGGTCAGGTTGAGCGCGATGTCGCGGCGCGCCTTTCCCGTCGGCATCCCGGAAAGGAGCAGGCGTATGCGCAAAGTCGACCAATCGCGGCCGCCGCCCACGGCACGCGGCACGCTGATCGTCGCCCAGCGGTACGGCTTGCCCTCGCGCGCAGAATCGAAGAGGACGGTCAGTCCGTCCGGGCCCACGCTCATCTGGCGCGCGGCATCCTCCGGCGAGGCGAACTGGCCAGTGGATATGTAGTACTTCGGCCCAGCGGACGCGAAATCGACAAACGTTCCGTCCGCGGCGAAAGACACCACCGCACACGCCATCACGGCGATACTAGAGATTCTTATTTTTGCCATAAATGATTCCTCACATGTTCCCCGCTCAGAACCTGTAGCCGACGCCGAGGGTGAAGAAGGTGTAGTCCGTCTTGGCCCAGTAGTCGGTTTTCTTCCGCTCCAGGCGCCGTGCCTGGCGGTTCACGGTATCGAACTGCCGCACTTTGAACCAGACGCTCCATTCCTTCGTGACGTGCCACTCCAGCTTCAGGCCGACCGTGGCGGTGATGATGTCGCCGCCGAGGAACGGATGGTTCGGACGCTCGCCGTAGCGCGCGTAGAAACGTCGCGGCGTGCCCCACACGCCCTCGACCGTCGGCGTGAGGTCCAAGGTGTCCGTAAGCTTGAACGTGCGCCGAACGCCGAAGCGGAGACGCACCCACTGGTTGGGCTCGATGAGGCCAAGGATGTCCCAGAACGGCGTGATGTACGGGTTCTCCAGCGACTGGAAGTAGCGGTACTCCCACAGCGTGTCACGGTACGGATACCTGTAGCCGAAGAGCGGATTCCACACGCCGCCCGCCGCGTTCACGAACGTCACGTTCTCGCTCAGCTTCCAGTCGTATCCGTAGAACGCGCCGCCCTCGAACTCGTTGAACGCCGGACGGTGCAGCTCGTGCTGGCGGTCGTGCAGCATGCTGAGGAAACACCCGTAACCGTACAGATAGCCGTAGTCGCCGAGCGAGAAGTTCCAGTCAAGGTTCTGAAGCGAGATCGGACGCGTGTCGCAGAGGGTTCCGCTGGACGACAGGTAGGCGTTCTCGAACTCCGTCCAGAGCATCCCGGAGAACTTCCCCAGCTCGTCACCGGATGCCGCAGCCGCCCAGAACGCCAACGCGCATGTCGCTATCTGCCTTGATGCCCTCATTTTCCCTTTGTCTTGAGCATCACTGTCGCCGGTTCCAGGCCCTTCGACTCGACCTTGATCTCAATCGGCCCCACGGCGTCCTTCTTCGCGCGGACGATGACCGACAGAAGACCGTTGAACGCGCGGCGCTCCTTCGCGCCGAACCACGTGAAGTCGGACTCGTCGCCGTTGTCGGCCGCCACGAACTCGCCGCCGCCCGTCACGGAGATGGCAACTTGCGGACACGCACGCGGCACCAAGCGCCCTTCCGCATCGCAGACCTTCACCGTGACATAGCCCAGCTCCACGCCGTCCGCCGCGATCGCCGGCTTCTCCGGCGCCAGCGCGAGCCGCGCCGCCGGTCCCGCGGTGCGCACTTCCTCCTCGGCCCACACGCGGCCATCCCGATACGCGACGGCCCGGATGGAGCCGGGTGCGTAGACGACGTCGTTCCACACGAACCGCCACAGGCCGGGTTCGCGCTTCCGGCGTCCCTGCGACACGCCGTTCACGAACAGCTCCACCTCGTCGCCGGTCGAGTAGGCGTAGACGGGAACGTTCTGCCCGACGCGCTCCGGGAAGTTCCAGTGCGGCAGCAGGTGCACCATCTTGAGGTCGGGCCGCCACTTGGACTGGTAGAGGTAGAACATGTCCTTCCGGAACCCGGCGAGGTCGAAGATGCCGGTGGGGCACGTGTGCATGCCGCCGCGCACGGAACCGTAGAGCGCCACCTCGGCCTCCTCGCGCTTCTGGCGTTCGGGGTCGCGGCTCTGCGGATGGCGGCGCAGCATCGGCGAGGAGAAGGTGCCGGCGAGGTAGTCGAAGCCCGTCCAGGTGAAGTCGCCCATCACGCTCGGCGTCTTCTCCTGCGCCTCCCACTCGAAGTCCGGCGCGTACTCGCCCTCCCAACCGTAGGCGGAGGCGTGGAAGTCGAAGTACGGGAAACCGTAGGTGTTGCCCTTCTTGCGGTAGTTCACGGGGAAGTAGTATTCGCCGCGCGTGGAGAGCAGGCACACCGTCTCGCTGCCGAAAAACGGCTTCTGCGGGTTCTCGGCGTGGAACCTGGCGTAGTGCGTGGGACGGTAGTTGAAGCCGTAGATGTCGGGAATCTCCGCGTAGCCGTTGAAGGCGTTGACGGGATTGTCGGCCGCCGTCGTCGCGGGGCGCGTGCGGTCCTCCTGGTGGATCACCCGCACCATCTCCGCGGCGAGTTTCTTGAAGAGCTTGCGCTCCTTGTCCGTCATGCGCGACTCCATGATCTCGTTGCCGAAGCCCCAGATGATCACCGAAGGGTGGTTGCGGTCCGTGCGGATCCACGTGCGCAGATCTCGCTCCCACCAGCGCTCGTAGAGACGGCCGTAGTCGTTCGCGCTCTTGCAGAGGGACCACTGGTCGAATATCTCGTCCATCACGAGGAACCCCATCTCGTCGCAGAGGTCGAGGAACTTGGGGTCGGGCTCGTTGTGCGCCGTGCGGATGGCGTTGCAGCCGGCCTCGCGGAGAAGCTCAAGACGGCGGCGCATCGCGCTCACGTTTGAAGCGGCGCCGATCGCGCCGAGGTCGTGGTGGAGGCACATGCCCTTGATCTGCACGCGCCGTCCGTTCAGCTGGAACCCCCGCTCGTCGGGGAAGAAACCGATCGTGCGGATGCCGTAGCGGTACGTCCGCCCCTCCAGCTCAAGCGTGTAGAGGTGGGGATCGTCCACGTCCCACAGACGCGGCTTCTCGACGGTGAAGCTCTTCTCCTTCTTTCCGCTCTTCGACATCTCGTAGGACACGTGCACGGTGGCCCTCTCGCGCGTCACCTCGGGCGTGGTGATGAACACCGAGCCGGGCAGGACGAAGTCCGCCGGCTCGATCTCCAGACGGCACTCGCGGATCAGTCCCGCGCCCGTGTACCAGCGCGAGGCGTCCTTCCAGTTGTGGCAACGCACCGCCAGCACGTTCTCGCCCTTCGGATTCAGCCACTTCGTGAGCTCCACGCGCCACGGCGTGTAGCCGTAGGGCCAGCCCCCGACGAAATGTCCGTTGATCCACACCATCGCGAAGCTCATCGCGCCGTCGCAGGCGAAGAAGACGTGACCGCCCTTAGTCAATTTTCCACTTACCTCCCCATTCTCCATTTTCCATTTTCCGTTCTCAATTTTCCATTTGTACCGGTACCAGCCGGGGCCGGTCACGTCCAGGTGGGCGTCGAGGTGCGGGAGGTCGGGCAGGAAGGCGTGCTCCACGCCCCAGTCGTGCGGCACGGAGACGACGCGCCAGGCGTCGTCCTTGAAATCCGGCTTGTAGAACTTCTGCCACATCGACGGTTCGCCGTCCGGCGTGCGGCACGGCCCCGGCAGCTCCATGAGGTCGCGTCCCATGAAGTCAAGCCAGTCGGCCACCATGTCGTACATCAGATAGCGCATCTGCCCGGGATGCTCCTCGCGCGAGAACTTCCAGCCGTCCGTCAGCACGATGCGCTCCGAAGCCATCGCCGAAACCGCCGCCAAGCCAACCAGACACGCCACCGTCCGCACTCGCCCTGCGAATCTCTTGTTCATAGATTTTTCCTCCATCCCCAAACAATCACTTCTCGCAGAGGCCCTTGTCCTTGTCGAACGCGAACGTCTTCTTCGTCCCGTCGGGGTTGAAGAGCGCGTAGCCGAGCGGCTCGATCCGCGCGCCCTCGTACGTAAACGGCTCCTTGCCGAAGTTGCACACCGTGCGCGAGCCGTCCCCGTAAGCGGTGAGGAACACGTCCTTGGCCACCTCGCGGTGGTCTGTCATCTCCTCCTTCTGGAGGTGGCGCACCGGCTTGTATTCGCGCCACGCCTTCACGATGGACGGGATGTCCGAGAACGAATGCGTGTAGAGGATCGGACGCGAACCGAACTCGATCTGCTTCAGCGCCTTCCATGGGTCTTCCTGGCGGTCGTAGACGCCCCAGCCGTAGTCGAACGCGCCGTTCGAGCGGTCTTCGTTGCCGTAGGTGTGGTTCTGGAGGTAGCGGTCGGACGTATAGAACACGACGCCGTGGTACACGAGCTCCCAGACGGGGAACACGCCGCTCTGGAAACCCTTGAACCTGTTCCGCTTCCAGAAGCCGATCTCGTGCCAGAGGTAGTTCACGTAGTCGAGATGCGCGATGCCGAGGTCGAAGCCGCACTCGCTGGCTGCTCCGCCCATCGTCTCTGCGGCGAGCTCGTAGAGACGCGCGTACACCGCGCCCATGTCGTCGCTCGTGGCGGGATGGGCCGGATGCGCGCAGCGGCGCGGCTCGATGG
>JAFRNO010000111.1 GCA_017430155.1 Kiritimatiellia bacterium
CAAGGATAGAAGATGGTGTGTGATGAAGATTCAATGCGGGGCGCCGCCAAGATGGCGGCGATCCCATGCAGCGGTGGGGCGAGGCGGCTCGACGGGACGCGGAGCTTCAGGGGGAAGATTGCTTCTCGACCGTCAAGGCGAAATGGACAAGCGACCGGGCCGGCACGATGGACGTCCAGTCCGGCACGCCGCATTCAAGATGCGAGATTCGCGGCGAAATGTCGCCCTTCGACGCCTCCCACAGGCGTCTCTCCATCCCGCCGGACACGTGCATTCCTTCCGGCAGCCGCACGCGGACCGCGATTTCACCGTCGCCCGTGTTTAGGACGCTCACGAGCATCCGCCTCTCTTTCATCAGCACGGCGGGCACGATCCGTTTATCCGACGAGGCGGACGCCACGTATCGTCCGCCACACGTGTCGTTCACGACCGACTTGAATATCTCGTACTTCGCCGTCACCTCCGGCCCGTGCCCCCTGTTTGAATACACCATCGGATGCGCGGCACCCTTCCATGGGCCGAAGAAGAGCCAGGTGTCGATGCCGGAGAACCCCGCAGCCAAGTGACGCCAGAGGATTATGGAGTTGAGGATGTCGTCGGACGGGCTGCGCGTGCCCACCCAGCCGTGCATTTCCGTGTTCCAGAGCTCCTTGTCCGGATCCACCGCCCGGACTGCGTCCGCGAAGGCGACGAGGCCGGCCTCGTCAAACTTGTTCCGGTCGGCGACGGGCGTGTTGTGCGTCGCGACCACGCCAATCCGTTTCAAGATCTCGTCGCGACGCGCGGCGACCGACGGCACGTTCAGGAACTTTTTCAGGCCATCGCCCGGACTCCACGTGGACGGAAAAACGATCTTCGGCATGGTAACGGATCGGTTGAGGAGCGCGGGGATTCGATCAATCACGTAAAGGACATTCTCGATGTCCCCGCCCCACATCGACTGGTCCTCGTTCATCAGGTCAAGGTATGCGATGTCAAGTCCCTCCCGCCCCATCAGGTTCAGGTAGTCCGCAAGGTAGCGAGCCCATTTGTCCTTGTCCACCTTCTTGTAGACGCGCTTGACGACTCGTTTGTGTCCACCCACCCAAAGCGGATACGCCGCCATGCCGATGTTCCCGTTCTTGAAGTTGTCGGCGAGCCATTTGGCGTCCGCCTTGGATTTGTACACTTCCTTCATGGGGCGCGGGGACGCGAAGAAACGCAGGTTTGGATTGTATTTCCTGAACGTTTTCATCATCGGGATGATGACATCCGAATACGCGCTGATGTTGGTGACGCCCTCTTCCTGCTCGTACGCGCCGTTGATTGCCACGCGGGCGAAGTCCACCTTCAGACGTCCGACGGCCATCTCAGCCAGTTGTTCGCGCCGCTCCGGCCAGAAGAACCACAGTCGTTCCGCGTCGATTCCGAAATGGACGGGTTGCCGCAGTTCCCCCGTCACCGTTACCGTCACGGTGTCGTTGGCGGCACCGAACACCGGGAGAGCCGCATGTGCCGCGGCAATCGTCAACAGTATCCATACTTTTGGGGTCATTCTGCTTCTCCTTATGCGGCGTGGGGATTCGACATTCCCTCCGGCTGCGGTACTTTCCGATGAGTTCCGTGCGTTCCGCACCGTCAACGCAACAGGGCAAGTATACCAAATCGGTGGTGCGCGGGGAAGTGAGTAGTTAGTTGGTTGGTTAGTTGGTTGGTTGGGTGGGTGGTTTGTTTGTTGGTTGGTTGGTGGGTGGTAGGTGGGTGGTGCGCCGCCAAGATGGCGGCTCTCCCAGTTAGGCGGCGGCCCGCTCGGCGAGCGGGCCCTACCATGCGGGAGGGTCGCAACTTGTTGCGACCGAATCGGCGGTCGCAGTAAACTGCGACCCTCCCCGAGGGGATCATCCGCTTGGGGCTAGTTGACAATACTAGCCGATCCAAACGCACCCAGATACCAATGTGGCGAGCGCTAGGACGACGATCAGAATCTTCATGTTGTTCTCCTTATGCGTTTACTGGTCCTGCCTTGGAACCGTGTGCGGTATGATACACTATTTATGATGAAAGTTCAAGGGGCCCTTTTCTGTAAATGCTTGCAGCCGCAGGCCGGGGTTGTGCGATCGGCTGGGATATGGTAGAATCTCGGCATGAAAACTCAAGCAATCCTGTTGGTCTCCCTGTTTCTGATCGCTGCCGCCGGTCCGGCTGCGGCGAACTGTACGCCTCCCGCGACGAACGCCGTGGCCGCCGCGAAAGCGCAAGTAACCTTGCCGCCGTACCTGACGGAGGATTTCAATTCCGCCTGCGAAAAGGCGAAGAAAGAAGGCAAGCTCGTGTTCGTGTCGCTGGGACGCGAGATCTGCGGACGCTGTCAGAAGTTCTACGGGTTCGTCAAGAACGGCCAGGTGACGATCGACCCGAAGAAGTACGTCTTCATCCGCCTCGACGTCGACAACTACGAACACCGCGAATACTTCTACTCGACCTTCAACCCTCCCGACCGCCGCCTGCCGTTCGTGGGCGTGATGGACGGCGACCGCACGGCGGTGAAGGAGGCGCTCTCGGGCGGGCATACGCCGGGGGAGTATCAGAAATTGATGAATGAAAAATGACGAATGAAGGATGAAGGGTGAAGAGTGAAGAGTGAACAATGAAAGGAGATGGGAAATGAAGAGAGTGATTGGGGGGTTGAGTTTGTTGGTGGCGCAGGTTCTTGTGGCCGCGGTGGAGATTCCCGCGCAGGGATTCCGGGCGGGAGGCTGGAGCCTCGACGCGCAGTTCATGGACGTGATGGGCTCGCCCTACCTCCTCGCGCACGGTCTGGGCGTGCCCGTGGCGGACGCGCTCGCCACGGCTGACGTGCCGACGTCCGGCGTCTACCGCGTGTGGGTGCGCACGCGCAACTGGACGGACGGCGCGCCGGGCCGATTCACGGTGCTCGTGAACGGGCTGGCCCTCGACAAGACTTTTGGCACGGGCGCCTCCGAATGGACGTGGGAGGACGGCGGCGCGGTGGAACTGCCCGCCGGAACCGTCACGGTCGCGCTCCACGACCTCACGGGGTTCGACGGCCGGTGCGCGGGCGTGGTGCTGGATGCGGACGCGACAAATCGCGTCCCTCCCGTTGGTGCTATTAAGTGCGACGCGGCGAACGTGGCGGAGACCGTCGAGGCGGACTTCGTGGTGGTCGGCGGCGGGCTGCCCGGAACGTGCGCGGCCGTGGCCGCGGCGCGACGCGGGCTCAAGACGGTGCTCGTGCAGGACCGTCCCGTATTGGGCGGCAACGCGTCCGCCGAGATCCGCGTGTGGTGCGCGGGCGAGGAGCGGTACGACCTCGTGCGCGAACTGCGCAGCACGTTCATGAACCGCGAGGCCGCGCTCGCGCAGTCGGACGCGCGCCGGATGCGGATCGTGCGCGAGACGGCCAACCTGGAGGTGCGCCTCTCGACGCGCGCGTTCGGCGTGGAGAAGCGCGCGGACGGCGGCATCGCCGCCGTGAAGGCGCTCGACCTCGCGCACAACCGGGTGGTGCGCTTCGCGGCGCCGCTCTTCGTGGACGCCACGGGCGACGGATGGGTCGGCTTCTGGGCCGGCGCGGAGTTCCGCATGGGACGCGAGGGCAAGGCGGAGTACGACGAGTCGTTCGCGCCCGAGGCGGCGGACGGCGACACGCTCGGCGCGTCGCGCATGTGGACGAGCGCGGACGGCAACGCGCCCGTGCCGTTCGAGGCGCCGTGGGCCGAGCCGTTCGCGCAGGGCGAGGAGGCCGTGAACGGCGAGTGGAACTGGGAGTACGGCATCCACCGCGACATGATCGAGGAAGGCGAGGCGATCCGCGACCGCCTGCTGCTCGCCATCTACGGCGCGTTCTCGCGCGCGAAGGAGCGGAAGGCGAACGCGAACCGCGTGCTCGACTTCTGTCCGTTCCTGCTCGGGAAGCGCGAGTCGCGCCGGCTGATGGGCGACTGGGTGCTGAGCGAGAAGGACGTGACGGAGAAGCGTCCGTTCCCGGACGCCATCGCCACCGGCTCCTGGAGCGTGGACCTGCACTACGACGACTGCAAGAAAGGCGTGGACTTCCTCACCACCTGCCGCCAGCCGCACTACGGACGCTACTGGATCCCCTACCGTTCGATCTACTCGCGCAACGTGCCCAACCTCTTCATGGCGGGACGGTGCTTCAGCTGCACGCACGTGGGGCTGGGAAGTCCGCGCGTGATCTGCACGCTCGCGCAGCTGGGCGTGGCGGCGGGCGAGGCGGCCGCGCTCTGCAAGGAGCATGCATGCGGTCCGCGCGGCGTCTGGGAGAAGAAGCTCGTGCGCGAGCTTCAGGACCGCCTCGGCGGCGACTGGCCGGACCGTCCCGCCCCCGAGCGGGCGGACTGGGTGATCGTCGACGACGAGACGCCGGGCGTCGTCTTCGGCAAGGGCTGGCGACAGATGTGGTGTCCGAACGGCGAGCAGGTGAACGACTGGGCACACATCTGCGGCGGACGGGACGGCGGCGCGCGCACGCAGCAGATGCTCGCGAAAGCGGAGCCGACCACCTACGCCCTTCCCGTGAAAACGGCCGGCCGCTACGCGCTCCACTTCAAGGTGCCGTACCACTGGTGGGTCAAGCCGGGACGCGTCACCGCCATCGACATCACTTCCGGCGGCAAGACCGTGCGCGCGACCTACGACCAAGGCTACGCCATGGGGCAGTGGCAGAAGATCGGCGAATACGATCTCGCGCCCGGCGCGACGCTCGCGATCATTCCCTCCGCGTCCAAAGGCCCGATCTTCGCGGACGGCTTCGCACTTTCGCCCTGCCGCTGACCACGGGCGGCCGCGCTTGTCGCGGCCGTTTCTGTGATTGCTTACGCCGCGGCACATGTGCTATACTTCCCCCATGCTTGCTGAAAACATGAAACGACATTCCCGGCTGGCCGCGGTCCTGGCGCTGGCCGCATCCCTCTTGGCCGCGACGGCCGCCCACGCCGCCAAGTCGCGCGTGGTGGTGCTCCACACGAACGACACCCACACCCACATCGACGACGGACGCGTGGCGTTCTCCGAGATCGCCGCCGAGAAGGCCCGCCTCGAGGCGGCCGGCGAGAACGTGATCCTCGTGGACGCGGGCGACTACGTGCAGGGCACGGCGCTCGGCGGCTTCGACTCGGGCCGCAGCGCGATCGACATCATGAACGCCGCCGGCTACAGGGTGGCCACCCTCGGCAACCACGAGTTCGACTACGGCATCAAGACCATGTTCGCCAACGCCGCACGCGCCACGTTCCAGACCGTGAGCTGCAACTTCATCGGACGCAGCTCCGCCGACGACCCGGGGCGCCTCGTGTTCCCCGCCTACACGGTCGTCACGTGCGGCACGACGCGCGTCGCCTTCGTGGGCGTGACCACGCCCACCACGCTCGTCTCCGCGAAGCCATCCACCTTCCTCGACCCCACCGGCAAATACCGTGCCTACGACTTCATCGCCGGCGCGCGCGGCGCGGATCTGTACAAGGCCGTGCAGGACGCCGTGAATGAGGCGGCCGCGCACGCGGACTACACGATCGTGCTGGGGCACCTCGGCATCTCGCCCGACTGCGCCGACTACATGTCCACCGACGTCATCGCCCACACCACCAACTTCGTCGCGCTCGTCGACGGGCACTCCCACTCGGAATACACCGGCTCGCGCGTGCGCAACGCCACCGGGAAAGAGGTGATCCTCACCCAGAGCGGCAGCTACCTCGGCCTCCTCGGCTGCCTCGTGTTCGAGGACGGCCAGTGCGTGATGGCCGGCACGATCTACACGCGCGGCGAGAAGGACGCGAAGGTTGCGCGCCTGGAGAGGGATCTGGCCGACGCCGTGGAGCGCCAGCTCGGCGTGAAGATCGCCCGCGCGCCCGTCACGCTCTGCTCCTACCGCCCCGGCACGAACGAGCGCCTCGCCCGCAAGCAGGGATGCTCGGCCGGCGACTTCGCGGCGGACGCCGTGCTCTGGTACGCCAACGAGAAGGCCGGGCTCGCGTGCGACTTCGCGATGATGAACGGCGGCAACGTGCGCGCCGACATCCCGGAAGGAGACGTCACGCTCAAGGCGCTGCGCACCGTCCAGCCGTTCGCCGGCGAGATCGGCATCGTGGAGGCGAGCGGACGGCAGGTCCTCGACGCGCTCGAGTTCGGCGCGCAGGCGGTCGGCGACGGCGAGTTCGGCGGCTTCCTCCAGGTCGCGGGACTCTCGTACACGGTGGACGCGACCGTCAAGACGAGCGTGCGCGTGGACGCCACGGGCACCTGGATCTCCGGTCCGTCGAACGGCCTCTACCGCGTGAAGGACGTGAAGGTATACGACCGCAGGAAGGGCGCGTTCGCGCCGCTCGACCCGCACGCCGTCTACCGCATCGCGGGCAACGCCTTCACGTTCGTGGAGGGCGGCGACGGCTTCGCCATGTTCCGCAGCGCGAAGAAGATCGAGAACGGCCTCGCGATGGACTACCTCGTCCTGTCCGAATACACGAAGGCGTTCCGCCGCGGCACGGACGGCACGCCCGTCATCTCCTCGGCCACCGCGCCGTTCGCCGCTCTCGCGAACTACCCGCTCAACTACGAGAGCCCCGACGGCTCCGGCCGCATCACGATCAAGGGCCTGCGTTAGCGTAATGGCCGCGACAAGCGCGGCCACTCCCGCTGCGATTTTTGGTATACTGTGCGCATGGACGACATACGCATCATCGCGCTGGACCTCGACGGCACGCTCCTCGACTCCGACAAGAACCTTTCCGAGACGAACCGGGAGGCGCTCGCCGCCGCCGCGGCGAAG
>JAFRNO010000112.1 GCA_017430155.1 Kiritimatiellia bacterium
GCGTCGAGCGACACGGCGCGCGACTCCACGAGCTTCTGGTGGCGGGTGTAGCTCAGCTCGGCGTAGCCGAGCGCCGACTTGCACTCCGCCACCTTCGCCTCGGCGTTCTTCACGGCGGCCTCGTACTTCACGGGGTCGAGACGGTAGAGGAGGTCGCCCGCCTTCACGAGCGCGCCGTTCTCGAACGCGACCTCGAGTATCTCGCCGGAGACCTGCGGCACCACGTTGACCTGCGCGATCGGCACCACGCGGCCCGGATACACCCGCTCCTGGAAGTCCGCCACTTCGCTCACTTCCGTGACGGGCAGCGTGATCTTCTCCGCGCGCGCGGCCAGCGCAAGACCGCACGCGCACACGGAGACGAACCTGGTCCATGCCTTCATGCGCGCCTCAGTCACTCGACGGTGATGGCGGCGTGGTAGCTCTGGAGGGAGCGCACCTCGCCCTTGCCCTCGCGGGCGGCCTTGATGCCCTCGCTCGCCGCGAGCGCGGCCGCGATGGTGGTGAGGTACGGCACGCGGTACTTGATCGCCGCGCGGCGGATCGAGTTGTCGTCCGCGCGCGCGTCGCGCCGGTTCGACGGCGTGTTGAGGATGAGCGTCACCTCGCGGTTCTTGATGAGGTCGAGGACGTCCGGACGCCCCTGGCCGATCTTCGCGACCATCTTCGCGGGGACGCCCTTCTCCCACAGGAACTTGACCGTGCCCTCGGTGCCCACGATCTCGAAGCCGAGATCGGCGAAGTTCTTCGCGGCCACGGCCGCGTCCTCGGGCTTCTCGCTGAGCGAGACGAGCATCCGGCCCGCCTGGATCGGGAGCGGCAGGCCCGCCGCCTCCTGGCTCTTGTAGTACGCGAGGCCGAACGTCTCCGCAAGGCCCAGCACCTCGCCCGTCGAGCGCATCTCCGGGCCGAGCACGGGATCCACCTCCGGGAACTTCTCGAACGGCAGCACGGCCTCCTTCACGCCGTGGTACGGGATGATCTTCTTCTTGTCGAGTCCGAGCGACTTCACGCTCTCGCCGAGCATGAGGCGCGTCGCGATGCGCGCCATCTGCGTGCCCGCCACCTTCGAGACGAGCGGGACGGTGCGCGACGCGCGCGGGTTCGCCTCGATCACGTACACCTTGTCGTCCTCGATCGCGAACTGCATGTTCATAAGGCCCACCACCTTCAGCTCGGAGGCGATGCGGCGCGTGTAGTCGAGGATCGTGGCCTTGTTCTTCTCGCTGATGGAGACGGGCGGCAACACGCAGGCCGAGTCGCCGGAGTGGACGCCCGCGAGCTCCACGTGCTCCATGATCGCGGGGATGAACACGTCCGTGCCGTCCGAGAGCGCGTCCGCCTCGCACTCGAGCGCGTGGTGGAGGAAGCGGTCGAGGTAGAGCTGACGGTCCGGCGTCACGCCCACGGCCTTCGCGATGTACTCGCGCAGCATGATCTCGTCGTAGATCACCTCCATGCCGCGCCCGCCCAGGACGAACGACGGGCGGATCACGATCGGGTAGCCGATCTCGGCCACGACCTTGAGCGCGCCGTCGAGGTCGCTCGCCATGCGGCTTTCCGGCATCGGGATGCCGAGGCGGTCCATGATGGAGTGGAAGAGGTCGCGGTCCTCGGCGGCGTCGATGGACTTCACGGACGTGCCGAGGATGTTGCACCCCGCCGCCTCCAGCTCGGCCGCGATGTTGAGCGGGGTCTGCCCGCCGAACTGCACGATGATGCCCTCGGGCTTCTCCGCCTGGTAGATCTGCAGCACGTCCTCGAGCGTGACCGGCTCGAAGTAGAGCTTGTCCGACGTGTCGTAGTCCGTCGAGACCGTCTCCGGGTTGCAGTTGATCATGATCGTCTCGTACCCCGCCTCGCGCATGGCCATCGCGGCGTGCGTACAGCAGTAGTCGAACTCGATGCCCTGGCCGATGCGGTTCGGGCCGCCGCCGAGGATGAGCACCTTCTTCTTGTTGTCCGAGACGGGCACCTCGCCGGGCTTGCCGTTGTAGGACGAGTAGTAGTACGCCTGGTTCTCGACGCCCGAGACCGGCACCGCGTGCCACGTCTCGACGCAGCCGAGCGCGGTGCGCTTCTCGCGGACGTCCTTCTCCGGCACCTTGAGGAGCTGGGCGAGGTACTTGTCGCTGAAGCCGTCCTTCTTCGCCTGCACGAGCAGGGCGTCCGGCGGCAGCGTGCCCTTGTACTTGAGGATCTCCTCCTCCTCCTGCACGAGCTCGCGCATCTGCTGCACGAAGTACGCCTTCACGCCCGTGAGGTCGAAGATCTGCTCGTCCGTGGCGCCCTTGCGAAGCGCCTCGTACATCTGGAAGTGGCGCTCCGAGTTGGGGACGGCGAGCATCTTGAGGAGCTCGTCGAGCGACTTCGAGTTGAAGTCCTTCGCGAAGCCGAGCCCGGCACGGCCCTTCTCAAGCGCGCGGATCGCCTTCTGGAGCGTCTCCTTGTAGGTCTTGCCGATGGACATCACCTCGCCCACGGCCTTCATCTGCGTGCCGAGGCGGTCCTCCACCGCACGGAACTTCTCGAACGCCCAGCGCGCGAACTTGAGGACGACGTAGTCGCCGCTCGGCGTGTACTTCTCGAGCGTTCCGTCGCGCCAGTACGGGATCTCGTCGAGCGTCATGCCCGCCGCGAGCTTGGCGGAGACGAGCGCGATCGGGAAGCCCGTCGCCTTCGAGGCGAGCGCGGACGAACGCGAGGTGCGCGGGTTGATCTCGATGATCACGACGCGGCCCGTCTTCGGGTCGTGCGCGAACTGCACGTTCGTGCCGCCGATCACGCCGATCGCCTCCACGATCTTGAACGCGTCGCGCTGGAGGCGCTTCTCCAGCTCCTTGTCGATCGTGAGGAACGGCGCGGCGCAGAAGCTGTCGCCCGTGTGGACGCCCACCGCGTCGATGTTCTCGATGAAGCAGACGGCGATCATCTGGTTCTTGGAGTCGCGGACGACCTCCACCTCCAGCTCCTCCCAGTTGAGGATCGACTCCTCGATGAGGCACTGGTGCGTGAGCGAGGCGTCGAGGCCGCGCGCGCAGATGGTGCGCAGCTCCTCCACGTTGTAGCAGAAGCCGCCGCCCGCGCCGCCCATCGTGTAGGCGGGGCGCACGACCACGGGATAGCCGATCTCCTTGTCGACGAGCTCCACGGCCGCCTCGACGGAGTGGACGATGCCGCTGCGGGGCGTCTCGATGCCGAGCTTCGCCATCGTCTCCTTGAACACCTCGCGGTCCTCGCCGCGCTCGATGGCGTCGAGGTTCACGCCGATCACCTTCACGCCGTACTTGTCCAGGATGCCCTTCTTCGCGAGGCTCGTGGAAAGATTGAGGCCGGTCTGCCCGCCGAGATTCGGCAAAATGGCATCCGGCCTCTCCTTCTCGATGATCTGCTCGAGCCGCTCCTCGTTCAACGGCTCGATGTACGTGGCGTCCGCCATCACCGGGTCCGTCATGATGGTGGCGGGGTTCGAGTTCACCAGCACCACCTTGTACCCGCAGGCCCTCAGGGCCTTGCACGCCTGCGTGCCCGA
>JAFRNO010000113.1 GCA_017430155.1 Kiritimatiellia bacterium
GAGGGAGGCCTCGGAGTACCGCGGCGGCGGCTTCGTCTCCTTGCGGTCGGAGAGCCACCGGACGGGCGTGAGCGCCTCGCCCTCGGCGAGCGGCGGCAGCGACTTCACCTCGTCGCTCTCCTCGCCTTCCTCCTCGAGCGACTTCGACTTCTTCGCAGAGACCTTCATCACGGCGAGGAAGCCCTCGAACTCGACGGACGTCGTGGAGGCGGTGAAGAGATAGGAATGGCGCAGCGTGTCCTTCTCGGCCTCGAGCGCCACCGTCTTCTGCACGAGGCGGGCCTCGGCCATCTGCGAGGCGACGAACCGGCGCCAGATGAGGTCATAGAGCTTCGTGGAGGCGGCGTCGAGGTCCGCCTCGGCGGGATGCAGGCGCACGTCCGTGGGGCGGATCGCCTCGTGGGCCTCCTGCGCGCCGGCCTTGGACTTGTAGAAATTGGGCTTCTCTGGCACGAACGCCGCGCCGAACTCCGACTCGATCAGGCCCTTCGCCGCCGCGCGCGCCTCGGCCGCCACGTTCACGCTGTCCGTTCGCATGTAGGTGATGAGGCCGGCCTCGTAGAGCTTCTGCGCGATGGACATCGTGCGGTGCGGCGAGAAGCCGCACATGCTCGACGCCGCCTGCTGGAGCGTGGAGGTGGTGAACGGCGGATACGGATGGCGCGTCTTCGGCTGCTCCTTCACGCTCGTCACGCGCAGGCCCGCGCCGTCGAGGTCGTCCACGAGCGTGGCCGCCTGCTCCTGGCTGTGCACCTCCGGCTTCGCGTCGTCGAGGCGCGCGAGCTTCGCGATGAAGGACGTCTCCTTGGTGCCCTTCGACGCCTCCACGCCGAGCACCCAGTACGCGACGGGGTTGAACGCCGAGATCTCCCGCTCGCGCTCCACGAGAAGGCGCAGCGCGACCGACTGCACGCGTCCCGCCGAAAGGGAGTAGCCGTACTGCAGGTTCTTCCAAAGGAGCGGGGACACCTTGAAGCCCACGAGGCGGTCGAGGATGCGGCGCGCCTGCTGCGCGTCCACGCGGGCGAGGTTGATCTCGCCGGGGTTGGAGACCGCGGTCTGCACCGCCTTCTTCGTGATCTCGTTGTAGGTGACGCGGTGGACGGGCTTGCTCTTCGTCACGTCCGCCAGCACCTGGCTGAGATGCCACGCGATGGCCTCCCCCTCGCGGTCGGGATCGGGCGCGAGGAACACTTCGTCCGCCGCGCGCGCGGCCTTGCGGAGGTCGTCCACGACCTTCTTCTTCTCGGCCGACACCTCGTAGCTCGGCGTGAACGTCCAGGCGCCCTCGCGCCCCTCCACCGGAACAATCTTTATCGACAGGCCCTTCTTCGGCAAATCCCGGATGTGCCCGACCGAGGACTTCACCGTGAAGTCCCCTCCCAGGTATTTGCCGATCGTCACCGCTTTCGCCGGCGACTCGACGATCAAGAGTTTCTTGCTCATATAGTCTCTCTGACTCTTTCCTTCTACCGTCTAAAAAATGTGAGCGCATAGTTTACGAAATTTCAGACGAAAAATCTATAGGGAAAATCAAAAAAATTATGGTATACTGACGATGACATGCACATCTTGCCTCCAGCCTCCATCGCCGCCGCGTTCCCGAAACGCCCGACCGACCTGCACAAGTATTCAGCCGGCACGGTCACCGTCGTCGGCGGTTCCGCACGCTACATCCACGCGCCCGTCATCGCCGCGCTCGGCGCACGCGCCGCCGGCGCCGGACTCGTGCAGCTCGTGGTGCCGGACGCCTCGCGCATCGCGGCCGGCGCGCTCGTGCCCGAAGCCACCTTCACGAAGCAGACGCCCACGTGCGTGCCCCCGCGCGCGGACGTGACCGTCGTGGGCATGGGCCTCGGCACCGCCCAGAACAGCGAGATGCTCGTCTCGCGCATCCTCTCCGGCAGCTCCGGACGCTTCGTGCTCGACGCGGACGCCCTCGGCATCCTCGCCAAGTGGTACGCCGCCCGCCCGCGCGCGCTGGCAAAGGTGGAGGGACAGACCCTCGTGCTCACCCCGCACGCCGGCGAGGCCGCACGCCTGCTCGCCTGCACGCCCGAGGACGTCCAGTCCGACCGGCCGGCCGCCGTCCGCCGCATCGTCGAGCGCTACAGCGCCACCGTCGTGCTCAAGGGACCGCACACCCTCGTCGCCGCGCCCGGCCGTGACGAAATCTTCTCCTGTCCCGCCGGCAACCCCTTCATGGCCCTCGGCGGCATGGGCGACCTCCTTTCCGGCGCGCTCGCCGCGCGCTGGGCGTACCTCTCGAAGACGCGCCCCGATCCCGACGCCGCGTTCCTCGCCGCCTGCGCGGCGGTCTGGCTGCACGCCACCGCCAGCGACGCGCTCGTCAACGCCGACCCGCCGGGCGACCCGTCCGTCGTCAACACCGCACACGCCCTCGCGTCGCTCCGCGTGGCCCTCGAAAAATAAAAGGAGAACCTGCAATGACTATTGGATATGAAGCGTTGGTCAAGCACCTGAATGTCGTCGCCCCCGAGCCGTTCGGCCTTCTCTCGCGCGAGGCCCTGCCCACCGCCGGCATCCTCAGCAACGCGTTCGGGCCACGCCTTGCCTGCCTGTTCTCCCCCGAACACGGCTGGTTCGGCTTCGCCGCCGCGGGCGAGAAGACGGTCGGCGAGCCGCACCCGTACTGGGGCGTTCCCATCCACTCGCTCTACGGCGACGTGCGCCGCCCCACCCCGGAGATGCTGGAGGGGCTCGGCCGCGTGGTGATCGACCTGCAGGACATCGGCGTGCGCTGCTACACCTACCTCGCCACGATCAAGCTCATGCTCGAGGCGTGCGCGGAGGCCGGCGTGGCCGTCACCGTGCTGGACCGCCCCGTCCCCCTCGGCGGCGTCATCGACGGACCCATGCGCGACATGGCCTTCGCCTCGTTCGTCGCCCCCCTCAACGTCCCGTTCTGCCACGGCATGACCCCTGCGGAATGCGCGAAGTTCATCGTCCGCGAGGAGCAGCTCGACCTCGACCTCACCGTGATCAAGCTGCGCGACTGGTCGCACGCCGACCGCGAACCCTGGCGCGACTTCATGCCTCCCTCGCCCGCGATCCGCAGCTGGGACAGCGCGGCCCTCTACCCCGCAACCGTCTTCTCCGAGGCCTTCAACGCGATCGACTGCGACCGCCACGGCGCCCTCGCCTTCCGCGTCGTCGGCGCCCCGTGGCTCGACATCGCGAAGCTCCTCGACGACTTCATGGACCCCCTGCCCGCCTGCGGCATGGGCGTACGCCCCGTGCGCTACCGCCCGGCTGGCGGCACTTACGCCGGCCAGACGCTGAACGGGCTCCTGCTCTCCGTCGAGAACCCCGATGCGTTCTATCCCGTCACGGCCGGCGTGATCATCCTCGCGGCATTGCTGAACCGCCACCGCAACGAGATGTCCGAGAA
>JAFRNO010000114.1 GCA_017430155.1 Kiritimatiellia bacterium
CATCACGACGTCGCCGCCCGAGCCCAGGGACGAGTTGCTACCGGTTTCGGCGACAGAGTCGACGATGAGCGTGCCGCAGTTGACGGTCGTGGTGCCGACGTAGCCGTTCGCCGCGTTGAGGCGCACGATGCCGCCGCCGGAATCGGCCGTGTTGATCGCGACGTCCGTCTCGCCGACGATGCGCGCCGTCACGTTCGTGAACACGCCGCTGCCCGGCGCGATCGTCATCGTATCCGCCCCCGCCAGCAGCGAGAACGCACCCACAAAAAACAGTACCCTTGCTTTCATGGTGCGTATGATAGCATTTCCCCTCTATTCTGTCAAATGTCGTGCCCGCGCGCTTGAAAAACGCGACGTCTCATTTTGCGCTCTCCTTTTTCGACGCGACGATGCGGCGGACCAGTTCCTTGTAGTCGGCGCCCTTCGTGGGGTGTTTCGCGTTGCGGGCCGACTTGTGGGCGATCACCATGTCAAGGGCCGGCAGGACCGTGATGCGCTGTCCGAACATGCCATGTGCGGCGAACGCGCCCCGAAACGCCTCCGGATACGCGCTGTCGACCTCCAGCCACCACATGTACCCGTAGCCGCCGCCGTCGGGGAACGTGGACGCCGGGCGCAGGGACTCCTCCACCCAGTCGGCGGAGATCACCTGCTTCTCGCCCCACTTCCCCTTCCGCAGCATCAGCTCGCCGAGGCGCGCCATGTCGCGCGTCGAGAAATGGAAGTGGTAGGCCAGGTGGATCGACTTCGTGGCGTCGCCCGTGCGCTTGTGCCGTGACCGGTCCCAGTCCTGCAGCTGGAGCGGACGGGCGAGGTCGGCTTCGAACAGGTCGTAGATCGACTTCCCCGTCTTCATCTCCAGCACCGTCCCCGCCACGTTGAAGTCCCAGTTGTTGTAGACGAACTTCTCGTTGGGCATCGTCTTCCCGCGCGGCAGGCCGTTGGCCTTGTGGCCGGGGTTGGACGCCGGATGGTAGCAGCCCGACCGCGCCGTGATGAGGTCGCGCACCGTGGCGCGCTTCTCGGACGGCAGGAGCCCGCCCACGTCGTCGATGCCGAGCTCGCCCACCGTCTCCGAGAGCTTGACCGTGCCGTTGCGCACGTACTTGCCGTAGAGCATGGAGAGGACGCTCTTCCGGCAGGAGGCGATGTACGAGACCTCGGCCACGTCGCCGTACGCGTAGATCTGCCGTCCGCCCACCACGACCATCAGACCCGTCGTGCCCATCTTCCGCTCGCGGATGAAGTCCGCCAGCTTCGCGAGCTTCTCCGCGTCGAACCCGCAGTCCTCGGGCTTGGCGATCTCCCACGCCGTGCCCGGAGTGACGGGCGGCAGCGGCGCCGCCCCGCACATGAGCGGCGATTGGAGCGACAGGGCCGCAACCAGCAGGGCGAATCTTTTCACGTTTCTCTTATACATGTTGTTCCATTTCATTTTCAGCTCTTCGGCGTAACCCAGGAAACGGCCCGGTTCGCGTCGACGAGGATCTCGTTCGCGACGGCGAGGACGTCGTCTGCCGTGACGGCGGCGATGCCGGCCACGACCTCCTCCGGCGGCAGGATCCGCCCGTACGTCTGCACGCTGTTCCCAAAATAGAAGAGGCGCGCGCGCACCTGCTCGAGGCCGAGGCGGAAGTTGCCCACGAGGTACTCCTTCGTGCGCTTCAGCTCGGCAGCGCCCGGACGCTTCGCGCGGATGCGGGCGAGCTCGCGCTTGATCGTCTCCACGGCCTGCTGCACGCGGTCCGACGCGAGGCCGGCCGTCACGGCCCAGCCGCCCGTCTCCTCGAAGAACTGGATCTGCGAGCGGATGTCGTAGCTGAGACCGCGCTTCTCGCGCACGCTCTGGAAGAGGCGCGAGCTCATCGAACGTCCCATCAGGGCGTCGAACACGTTCGCCGCGTACTTCTTCCGCGCCGGCGCGCGCACGCCGAACGTGCGGAAGCCGAGCGCCAGCTGGACCTGCTGGATGTCGCGCTCGGCCCGCATCTCCTTCACGGGACGCGGACGCGCCTTCACGGGCACGAGGGGAAGCGGCGCGCCCTCCGCAAGGCCGCCCAGCGCCTCCGCCACGAGGGCGCGCGCAACGGCCGGCTCGAAGCGCCCCGCCACCACGGCCGTGGTGGCGGACGGCACGTACGCCTTGCGGATGTAGGCGCGCAGGCCTTTGGGCGTCATCTTGTCGAGCGTCGCGGCGGAGCCGGCGATCGGCAGTCCGAGCGGGTTGTTCGGGAAAAGCGCGCGGGAGAGGTTCTCGGACGCCACCGCGTCCGGTTCGTCCGCGTACATCTTGATCTCCTCGAGGATCACCTGGCGCTCGCGCGCGAACTCCGCGTCGGGAATCGCCGCGTGCAGGTACATGTCGGAGATGATGTCCACCGCCGTCGAAAGGTAATCGCACGGGAGATAGGCGTAGAAGCACGTTCCCTCCTCGCTCGTGTAGGCGTTGAAGTTCCCGCCGCGGCCCTCGATGGCCTGGCTGATCTCAAGCGCCGTGCGTTTCTTCGTGCCCTTGAAGAGCATGTGCTCGATGAAGTGCGAGATGCCGGCGTCGGACGGTCCCTCGTGGCGGCTTCCGCTCGCCACGAACAGCCCGAAGCAGACGCTCTCCACGTGGTCGTCCGGCACGAGGACGAGCTTCAGTCCGTTATCCAGCGTCTCAAGCGTTGCAACCGGCAGCATCGTTCATTTCCTTCAAGGTGGTGCGTCCGTCGTAGAGGGCCTTGCCGACGATGGCGGCGCGCAGGTTGGGACGGGCGAGGGCGATCAGGTTCGCAACGTCGCGCGGGGAGTCGCCCACTTTCGCGACGATGGACGTGTCCAGCAGCAGGTTCCAGTCATGGTCCCGCCGGAACTTCTTCTGCTCCTTCGCGAACGTGCGGTCGAGCAGCGATTTGATTCGCTCCGTCATTCTGTTCTCCTCGGTTTTTGCG
>JAFRNO010000115.1 GCA_017430155.1 Kiritimatiellia bacterium
CTTCAGCTTCTCGTGCATGATCTTGAAGAGCACGTCGCGGTAGAGGTCGGCAATCGTGCGGGCGTAGTCCGCCTTGAACTTCTTGACCGACGCCTCGTCCGGCGCGGCGGACACATTGTAGCCGCCGAGGATCGGCAGGTACGGCAGGGGATCGTAGCCGCGGCGTTTCTGGAACTCCGCGCGCATCCGCGGCGTCCACGAGGGCTTGCCTGCCTCGTAGCTGTCCAGCAGGACGAACTTGAGCCCGCGCCCCACCTGGTCGCCGAGGTGCTTCTTCATCTCGCCGATCACGTGATCGAGGTGAAACGCCACCGCCTCGGGATTCATCTTGTCGCATTCCAGCCCGAACGCCTCCCACTGGTTCGGCTGGGTGAAGGCGCCCATTGGGATGTGCTGGACGCGGATGCCGTCCACGACGCCGATCTCCTGCAGGTCGGTGCGGCGGCTCGGCACGTCGGGACGGTCGAACGCGCCGGTGTCCCCGATCTCGACAGGGAAGAGCGCGTGCGCCTTGAGCGAGACCTGCGCTTCCGCGTTCGTGACGTCGAACACGAGCTCGCGCATGGCGAGACGCGGCGGGATCCACGGTCCGCCCGTCGACGTGTAGCCGGGGCAGTTGTGGATGCCCAGCTCGATGCCGCGCCTCTCCGCCTCCACGCACGCGAAGCGTACGAGCGCCCACCAGTCGGGCGTAAAGGCGACAAGCCCGGCGGTAGGGCTGTTCCGGATGGACGCCGCCCACGGCGTGCAAGCGTCCGCCATGCCGAAGATCGTTGCCGCGCCAATGCCGGTCTCCTTGAACCAGTCAAGATCCCTAACAATTCCCTCCTTTGAGACGTTGCACCCCATCCAGTGCCACCAGACGCCCGTCTTCGCGCTCTGCGGCGGATTCTCGAACACCGCCTGCGGATCGACGGACGCGCTCCCCTCTCCGGGAGCGGCCGCCACGAGCATCGCATGGCACGCGGCCACGCCGGCAAGAACCAATGCCACTTTCTTCATACAGACTTTCCTTGTTCCGTCCAAAACGCCAATAGTGTAGCATAATCAGGGCGGACGCCGAAACGAAAACGGATGCGAATCGCTCGGATGATGACTTTGCGGCGGCGGCATATTATGGTATACTTTACGGGATTTCACGCACTGCTAGACGGAGCGACAGGAACAAACAGGCACGATGAAGGCGTCCATACTGATTGTAGACGACGAAAAGGACACGCGCGAGCTGATGGCCCGCGCGCTGGGCGTGGATTACCATGTGACCACGGCGCCCGACGCCGAGCTGGCGATCAAGGCCCTGGAGGCCGATCCGTCGATCGCCCTCATGCTCTCCGACGTGCGCATGCCGGGGGCGGACGGCGTCCAGCTCCTGAAGGCCGCGAAGAAGATGCGTCCGCAGCTCGCCTGCATTCTCCTGACGGCCTTCGGTTCCGTGGACCTCGCCGTGGAGGCGATGAAGGACGGCGCGGACGACTTCCTCACGAAGCCGGTCGACCTCGACCAGCTCGACCTGCGCGTCGCGAAGGCGCTGAAGACGCGCGCGCTGGAGGAGGAGGTCGTGTCGCTCCGCAGCAAGCTCGACGTCAAACAGGGGCTGGCGGACATCACGGGAACGTCCGAAGCGATGCAGAAGGTCTTCCGCCTCATCCAGCAGGCCGCGCCCACGCAGGCCACGGTGCTGATCGAGGGCCCGAGCGGCACGGGCAAGGAACTCGTCGCGCACGCGCTCCATTCCCTTTCCCCGCGCGCGAACGGCCCCTTCGTGGCCGTGGAGTGCGCCGCGCTCAACGGCAACCTCCTCGAAAGCGAGCTCTTCGGGCACGAGAATGGCGCGTTCACGGACGCCGTCGCCAAGCGCATCGGGCGCTTCGAGGCGGCGAACGGGGGCACGATCTTCCTCGACGAGATATCCGAGATATCCCCCTCCACGCAGGTCAAGCTCCTGCGCGTCCTGGAGACGCGCTCGTTCGAGCGCCTCGGCAGCTCCGAGACGATCAAGACCGACATCCGCATCGTCGCCGCATGCAACCGCGACCTCGCCCAGCTCGTGCGCGAGGGGAAGTTCCGCGAAGACCTCTACTACCGTCTTGCCGTCATCGACATCCGCCTGCCGGCGCTGCGCGACCGGCGGGGCGACATACCCCTTCTCGTCATGCGCTTCCTCAAGGAGTTCGCCGCCGCGAACGGCAACCGCGTGACGGGCATCGCGCCCGCCGCGATGAAGATGCTCGAGTCCTACGACTGGCCCGGAAACGTGCGCGAGCTGCGCAACGCCGTGGAGCGGATGGTCGTGCTTTCGGCGGGCGGGCAGCTCGACGTGGGCGACGTGCCCGACAACATCCGTGCGCCGACGGCCGCCGCCCCGGCCGCCCTCCCCGCCGGCACGCTCGAGGAGACAGAGAAGGCGAAAATCCTCGCCGTGCTCAAGCAGGTCGGCGGAAACCACTCGCGCGCCGCGCAGGTTCTCGGGATCTCCCGCCGCACGCTTTACCGCAAGCTTGACAAATACGCAAAGGAAGGTCCGCAAACATGAAAGCCATCCTCGCCCTTTTCCTCGCCGCCGTCCTCGGCACGGCCTGCGCCGATCCGCGGACGACCGTCTCGCGCTGCCCCGCGTGCAGGGGAGAGCGCAGCGTCTCCCTCACGCCGCCGAACCTCGGCCAGCACGACGGCGAGATCGGCGTCACGCCCGGCAAGCCGTTCACGAACCACCGCTGGGACGTAAAGCACGACCGTTGCCCGCTCTGCAAGGGAACCGGCCGCCACGAGACATGGGTGTTCAAGGGACGTGCGCCCGAGGACCGCGCGGACAAGGAACCCTGCACGACGTGCTGGTGGAGCGGCGCGGAGCCCTGCCGGCGCTGCGACCACACGGGATTCGTCGAGTGCCCGAAGTGCAAGACGTCGCGGCACGGGTCCAAGCCGGGCTGGATCGTGGAGGAGTCAAGCACCTCCGGCCGCACCTCCAAGCACAAGAAGATCACGGTCTCGGCCTGCCCCACGTGCGGCGGGATCGGGAAGATTGTCTGTCCGACCTGCGACGGCATGGGCGGCCAGCCCTGCCGCCGATGCAAGGGTGCAGGGTACACGGCAAAGAAGGTGAAGTGATGGTCATCAAGATCAAGAACCCCGTTAAGCAGCAGAAGCACCTCGTACCCGGTGCAGACGGCAAGATGCACCTCGTCGTGTCGCCCGCGCCGAAACTGCGCTTCGCCCCGCGCACGGCCCAGCAGGTGGCCGCGGCCGCCGCACCCGCCGTGCCCACGGCGCATATCCAGCAGACCCGCGTGATGCGCAAGATCTCGCGCGACACGCCGCCGAACATCCCCTTCCTCCGCTTCGAGTCCATCGTCGGCCGCGGCGGCATGGCCGTGGTCTGGCGCGCCTGGCACCGCGAGCTCAACCGTCCCGTGGCCGTGAAGGTGCTCGACGCGAAGTTCGCCGCCACGGGACAGGACGTGCGCCAGTTCATGATGGAGGTGCGCACGATGTCGAACCTCCACCACCAGGGCATCGTGCAGGGATACGGCGCCGATTTCGCCGACGGCCGCTACTACTTCATCATGGACTACGTGGACGGCTACACGTTCGGTTCGCTTCTCAACCGCAAGACGCACATCCCCGAGATTGACGTGCTCATCGTCGGGGAGTCCGTGGCCGACGCGATGAAATACGCCTGGGACATCTTCGGCATCGTCCACTGCGACCTCAAGCCCGAGAACATCATGGTCGACAGAGACGGCACGATCAAGGTGACGGACCTCGGCCTCTGCCAGTCAACCGCGGTCATCCAGAACAAGGAACAGCCCGAAGAGGTGGTGGGGACGCCCGCCTACATCAGCCCGGAGCAGATCTACGGCGACGTCGATCTGGACTGCCGTGCGGACATCTACTGCCTCGGCGCCACCCTCTACCACATGGCCACCGGGCGCATGCTGTTCCCCCTCGCCGACAACGACGCCATCCTCCGCGCGCACGTGAGCGAGAAGATCCAGGCGCCGGATCCGCGCTTCGTGGTGCCGACGCTCTCGGAGGGCTTTGCGCGCCTCGTCTCCAACATGTGCGTGAAGGACCGCGAACAGCGCTACCAGACTTGGGACGACGTGTTCAACGACGCACGCGCCGTCGAGGAAGGCGGCCTGCCGACCCTCCACGCCGCCGATGCGGTTTCATCCATCCAGGTCAGCGCGTGAGCCGGCCCGGAATGTTGTAGCCGCCGCGGCGCACCCAGCAGCTGCGGCACTCGCAGGCGTCGTCGCGCCCGCAGGTGCCCTGGATGTCGTGCCATGGATGCGGCTTGAGGGACGCGCGGCAGAGCGCGAGGAAGCGCGGCGCTTCCGCCGGCCCCACGAGGTCGAGCACGCGGCTCTTCGCCTCGTCCCCGCGGTTCACGAGCGCGTCGAACGGCTGCGACGCAACCGCGTCCCCAAGACGCTCCTTCACCGCCGCGCGCAGCGCCTTCTCCCCGTCCGGGTCGATCTCGCGCGAATCCGGGCCGTTCCAGCCGTAGCCGCTCGAGAGCGCGTATTCGGGTACGTTGAAGTCCATCCAGAGAATGAGCGTGCGCCACTCCTCCGGCGTGAACTTCGCGCCGCCGTGTCCCGCGCGGAGGCGCTGCGTGAGCGGACTCGCCCCGGCGAAGTAGTCGTAGGGCTTCGAGTAGTGGGTCTCCTTGTACGACTTCGCGAAACTCACCTGCTTGCGCGCCACGAGGTTCGTCTGGCCCGCGATGCCGATCAGCGAGAACGGCGCCTTGTCTGAAAGTCCGTGGCACGAGATGCACTTCCGGTCGAAGATCGGCTGGACGGAGCGTGCGTAGCTGAACGCGCCCGTGTAGCCGAGGTTCACCTCCGGCACGGGGTCGCGCACCGCGCGGTTCTTCGGCACGTACGTGGGCGTGCGGCTCGCGTTCTTCTCCTCGTGGCAGCCCGCGCACCCCTGGATCTCGTCCTTCTGCGAGTAAATGAACGAGCGCATCGTGAGGATCGCCTTGCCCTCCGCGTCGAGCGCCTGCAGCTGGATGGGCGTCCCCGACGGGATGCGGAACGCGCACGAGCCGTCCGCCTCCACGGGCACCGTGCCGAGCGACTCCTTGTAGAGGTCGAGGTCCGGACCTGGACGTGGCGTGCGGCGGCGGCAGATCGGCAGGTTCACGAGGCGGTTGAGACGCAGCGCCTTCACGCTTCCGGGCGGCAGCTTCACGCGCGAGTCGTACACGTTCTCCACATAGCAGACGCCGCTCGTGGGCGCCGTCGCGGCGGACGGCAGCACGCTTGCGAGGACTGGCGGCTTCGTGCGCTTGACGAGCGGAATCGGGTTGAAGGTGCTGATTTCGGGGTCCTTGTAGATCAGCTCGCGCCCGCCGAGCGAATC
>JAFRNO010000116.1 GCA_017430155.1 Kiritimatiellia bacterium
CCACGTTCTCGAGCCCCTGTCCATCCGTCCGCGCGACGCCGCCCATGGTGCAGATGCCCGGCAGCGACGCAGGCACGTCAATCAACTCGCGAGAATCGGCGAGGTACGGCTCGTCAATCGGAATCGCCTGCGCGGTGAGCGCTATTGACAGGACTTCGGCGAAGACCGCGACTCGCGCCACAGACAGCAATCCTGACTTGACTTTCTTGCTTAACATGCTGATTAGCCTTTTCCGGTGCCTGGTAACGAAAGGTCGACGACGCGTGGTTTCTGCGCAGATGCTTGTCCGCCCCCACGGGGCGCAACATCGAAGTTCTTCGCCTTGAATGCCGAACGGCGGTTGACGCTCCATTCCACGCCCTGGCCTTTGGCGCAGTTGAGGCCGACCTCCCAGTGTTTCGTATTCAAGAACAGGCGCGCATCGTAGGAAACGCCGCATGCCGTCAGCCGGTTCGTGATCGAGACGAAGTTCGAGACCGGCACGATGAGATCCGACGAACCGGCGGATGCCGTCGCATCCGTGCAGGCGTAGGCGAGGATCGCCGGACACGACGACGGTTTCACAAGGGTGATCGGCTCCCATTTCCGGAGAATCGCCTTTGCAGTGGCGCTGTCCATGCGGGCCATGTCTGTGTCGGTAAGCCAGCACACGAGCCTCCGCATGGCCTGCGCCTGAGGGATCGGGATCAATCCCCCAAAGCGGGAAAGGAGAATCGTGGCCAACATGCCCTGTGAAAGAACGGTCGGTCCCACGGAGGACATCACGCAGGAGATGCGGAGGTCGTGGCGGAGTTTGACGTCCGGCAGGCCGGGCTTGTCTTGATCCCAGGCGTAGCACATCGCGAGATGCCCGCCCGCCGAGTCGCCTCCGATCACGATCTTGTCCGTCGGCAGCCCTGCCGCCGGAAGCGCCGTTTTGAGGTAGGTGACCATCGTGTCCACGTCCGCGAGCATGTCGGCGAACGTCGCGTTCGCGCGCTTCGTCTTCGCGCCGCCCAGGACGGCGTCGTTCTGGAGCTGGTAGTTCATCGTGATGACGAAATACCCCTTCGCGGCGATACGCCTGAGAAGTTCGATGCAGTATCCGTCCTTGTCGAACGACTGCGACCAGGTGCCGCCGTGCATGTAGACGAAGACCGGCATCTTCGCGCGCATCTCCGCGGAGGCAAAGGGCTTATCTGCTACATAGACGTCGAAATACGTGCCGGAACGGTGGCGACCACCCCATTGGGCCTTGGACACATATCCTTTCCCCTCGGTCGGCAGGTCATCGCGCGTCGAGTACGCGAGATCGCGGTAGACGCGCACCTGCGTGCCGAGGACGGTATCGACGCGGAACGGACACTCGCCGAGCTTCGCGAGGTCCGTTACCTTGAGTGCGGTGGAAGCAGCTGCCGCATGCCCGCACGCGGCGCCAATTACGGCACACGTTCCCGCCAGCAGCAAGGATCTCAATCTTCTCATGCTTCTCGCTCCTCTTTGAAACCCCTCGAGAAATCGGGGAGATCCCCGTCCCTACGACTCGTAGACAACCCGGTAGCCGATTTTCTTCGCGAAGGCTTCTACATCCTTCTTGAAATCACCGAGGAACGTGACGCGATGCCAACCCCAGAGGTCCCAGAGTCCGTACGATTTCTCAAAGTCGCCCGTCACCTCCGCCACGATCTTCGTGCGGCAGGCGCGGTCGTCGAGGTCGTTGCCGATCGTCCGCCCGGTCTGCACGAGCACGCAACCCTTGCCTCCATCCCCGAAGAAGTGGAACTGCACCGTCGTGACGGGGTAGTTGACAGGAGCGAGCGCGCGGACAGACGCGCCCTCGCGGTCCTCGGAGTGCGTCTCGATCTCGTACGGCGCGGGCACGTCCTGCGGGCCAAGGAACTTGCGCGTGGCCACGCAGTGCGCAAAGACCATCGCCCGGCGCGAGGAGTCGATCGCCGGATCGGAGATATATCCCATACGGCCCCTCGTCATGGCGTTGAACACGACCATCGCCGTGGTGGATCGGATGTCGTTCTCGCACGTTCCGAAGAGGCCGAGGTCCTGCAGCTCCATGAAACCGAGGCACGGGTAGGCCTGCAGCTTGCCCGTGTAGCACCCGCCGAGGCAGTTGACGGAGATTGCCACGGCAACATGCGCCTTCAGCACCTCCTTCATCCCGTAGAACTGCTTCGCGCAACCGAACAGCGTCTCGTCCGAGACGCCCGCGATCTTCCGCGCCGTGCGCTTCCACTCGTCGACCTTCGCCCGCGCGAGCGTGTCCGGGACCTTTTCCCACGCGGCGTTCAGCTCGTCGAACTTCACGTCCTCCACGACGATGCCAAAGTCCTTGAGTATTTTCGTCTTCATCTTTTCGTCGCACCTCTCAACGGAGAGGATCTTCTTGCCCTTTACGGCAGCCAGCGTCTCCTCGGGGGAGAGACAGTCGAGCGGCCCCTCGCAGGGCTTGATGCCGGACTCCGGGGGCGTGTGGGCGAGGCGGTATTCCGTGGCGGCTTTCACGAAGTCGTCGCCCGTGCCGGACTTCAGCGCCTCGAACGCGCGCGCGGCGCCGATCGTGTCGCTGAAGTCGAGCGAGCTCATGAACGCGTAGTCCTTCACCTTCCGGCGCAGCATCGCGGCGTTCTGCACGTCCCATCCGCCGATGCCCGAGTAGGGGAAGCTGCAGAAAAGCGTGGGCTTGCCGGCCTTGACGATGCCGGCAATGGCCTTGGGCCACGAGTTCATCTGGATCACGAGATAGCCCTTCACGTCGCCTGATTTCGCGTCCTCGTCGAGTATCTTCGCGGCTCCGGCGCCGTCGAACGCCATGCCCGGCACGAATTTCACGCCCGGCACGCCGGCATTGAGCGCGTCCGTGACGTTCTTCATTACGGGACGGAAGTCGAAACCGACGTTGGGCCACGTCTTTTTCACCTGCACGTCGTCCCAGATGGCGAACACGAGGCGCACGTTGACCGCGCCCGTCTTGTCGGGAATCGCGTCCGCCGGCGTCGGGGCGGGAAGCGCGGCGAAGAAATCGGCGAGCTCGCGACTAGGAACCGTCGCCCCTGCCGCTACTCCCGCTGTCGCCGTCATAAGCCCATAGATGAAGTCTCTGCGCCCGCACGTGGCGCATGCCGTCATGTCGGATTGTTTTTTCATGTCATTTCTTTCTCGTCAATTGAAGGCCCGCAGAACCTTTGCCGGAACTGCCGTAAATTATAGCAGATTTTCACGCGGTTGTCTGGAACCCACCAAAACGACGTCCGCGCGGCGCGAGGCAGGAGTGACGACTAGGTCCTTCACCACCCCGTTCTCCACGCGGCCCTCCACGGTCGTGCTGTATGGCGCATGGAGCTTGAACGAACAGTTCCAGTCCTTCGGCCAGGCCGGCAGAAGGAATATCCGCCTGCCCTCGACCTGCATGAGCATCGACTGGATCGTGTTCTGGTAGATGCCGCCCTCGTCCTGGTCCGGACACCAGTCGAAGTTCGGCCCCCAGTACGCCGGCCAGCGGTAGATTTTCTTGGAATGCGTGAGCGCGCGGTCCGCGATGTGCTCCCGCGCCTCCTCCGTCAAACCCAGATACGCGGCGTTCATCTCGTCCTGCGACCAGCCGCGGTAGAGCTTGTGAAACCGTCCGTCGCGGTACGTGCGTCGCCCGATCTCCGCGTTCGGCTTCTCGAACGCACAGAGGCGGAACGGGAACACGCAGTAGAGTTCCGGCGTTTCGCAGTTGTGGTGCTGCTCGAACTTCTCCCCAGGAGCGAAGACGATATTGCGGCGGTCGCGGGGCGACCGCCCTACCATGTCGCCATCGGCAGGGCGGCCAGCCCCCTGGCCGCCGTCGTCGAGTTTTCGCACGGGCAGGTCGGGGACGCGAGCGCGGATCTTCGCGAAGAGCGCACGGCCCTCGGGCGACAGAACACCGTCCGGCAGGGCAAGAAGCAAATCGGTCACGCGCATGAGGCCCGAGACCTCCGTCATCGGGTTCGTGCAGTCCCACCAGGTCTCCGCCGCCTGCGCGGGATGCATGAGGTAGCGTCCCTTCGCGTCAAGGCCGTAGTGCTCGTCAAAGTAACGCACGTATTCGCGGATGGCCGGCAGAGCCTTCTCGCTGAACCAGACGTCGTCACCGGTGTAGGCCCGGTAGTTGAGCAGCAAGAGGGACAGTTCCAGCTGGCAGAGCCATTCATACTTGTGGTAGCCGTGCTCCTGAAGTTTGTCGGGACGGTCCTTCCACGCGCAGATCGGCCCGTAGGAACCGATGAAGTGGTCGCCCCAGGGTTGAATGCACTCGGGGATGTAGGCACCGCCGTGGTTCAGGTACTTGCGCGTGCGTTTCACGCTGAAATCAAGAAGCCCGAGGTGCAACCGGAAGAGCGGATGCAGCTGGTCAAAATCGCCGGCGGCGAACATGGGATAGTACGGCAGGCGCGTGTTCTGCCACCAGTAGCCGCTGCCCCAGCGGCGGTAGTCGGGATCGCCTTTGTACGAGATGGTGAAGATCGACCCGTTGAAGCGTATCGGCAGACGGCCACGTCCCGCGCAGGCGGTGAGATAGCGTTGCGCGGCGTAGGCCGTCGTAACGGCGGCGCACTCCTCGGCCACGTTCTCGCAGCCAAGGTCAATTGCCTCGATTGTGCCGTCCACCACGATTCTCGCGGTGCCCTGCCGGGGCACAACGACCTCGAGCGCGACTTCCCTTCCGGCAGGCAATTTCGTCGGATGCGTGAAAGTATGCCCTCCAGCGATGAAGCGCACCTGGCCCTTGTACGCGTCAACGAGGAAACCGTCGCCCCGCCCCGGCGTGATGTTGTCGAGCAGACGCTGCGGCTTCTCAAGCCTGTCCGTCGTGAACCGGCATGCGAAGCGGAAGTGATTTCCGTCGCGGCGGTCGCGGGGCAGCCGCCCGATCGTGTCGCCCGCCTTCGGGACGCCAGAATAGACGACGTGGCCGTTGAACTCGACTTCCGCGAACGCGAACGTGCCGAGAAAGCGGTTGTGTCCCTTGGAATCGACGCCGAAACTCAGCGGCAGTTTGTCGTTCGTCGGGAAAACGACGTCCTTGCGCGGCTTGGACGCGACGCCCGCCGCAGGAGTCACGTCGATGTGGCTGCGGTCCCAGAACTTCGTCCACGCCGCCACGTGCTCGGCGCGCTTCGCATCCTCGTCTGCAAGGTTCCATCCGTCCTTGTCGAGCATCCCGTTCGTGCGGCGCAGCCATTCCGCCTCGTCCTTGCAGGGATGTAGACAAGTGATCGCCGTGAGGAACAACACGCGCATCCCGCCCATTTTCCGCGTCACTCCGCCGAACACGCGGTTGGAGAGCAAGTCCGGCTTGCCCAGATCGCCCGTCGCCTGATAGTAGTCGTAGACCTTCATCATCTCCGCGACCGTCTCGTTGCGGTTCACGTGGCACCAGCCGCCCGGCACGAGGCGGTCGGCGTTGACGGTGAACTTCAGGCCGGACACGTTTTTCTGGTACTTCCCCTCGCAGAACCTGTTGCCGAGCTCGTACTCTCCTACTCCAAACTCCCTCGCCCCGCCGGGATAGAAACGCCAGTTCACCACCTTCGCTTCAACCTCGGGGGCGCCGCGGACGTCGCATACGGCGATGGAATCCGTACCCTGCTGGATGCGGTAGCGAAGCGACACCGCCCGGCCCCCGCTTTTCCACGACGCCTCGAACTCGCCGCGCGCCAGCGACAGCTCCTGCCGATACGTCCCGGCATCGACGGGGGATTTCGTCTCGTAGTCGATGGCGCCCGTCTTGACATGGCGTCCGCCCTCGTTCCAGCTGTCGGAGTTCTGCAACACGGTGTGGAGCGTGCCGTCCGCGCCCAGCCACGCCGTCGCACCCACCTCCCCGTTGCCGAGAACCATCACGCCGTTTTCGTCTTCCGCAGGCGTGTTGAAGACAATCGGTTTCGGTGCGTGCTCCGCCGAGCCCCATACGACGGCAACCGCCGTCAGGCACACTGTCGTGGCAATCGAGAGTTTCACGTTCACAGCATGTCAGTCGTGAGGGGTTGGAGGTACGGCCGACCAGCCGTTCCAGGCGTTCATCGCCGCCTGGGGCGTGGTGGAGACGATGGCCGCCGCCGCCTGCACGGCCGCCTTCACCACTTCGTCCATCACCGTGCGCGAGGCGGGGTCGAACTTCCCGAGCACGTGGCCGATCACCTGCGCCCGGTCGCGCGCGTCGCGTCCCACGCCCAAGCGCAGGCGTGTGAAGAGAGGAGTGCCCACGCGCTCGATCACGCTCTTGAGACCATTGTGTCCGCCCGCACTGCCACCCACGCGGATGCGCAGACGTCCAACCGGCAGGTCGATGTCGTCCGAAATCACGAGCAAGTCCGCCGGCGTCGCATTGTGATAGCGCACGACCGGCGCCACGGAATCGCCCGAGAGGTTCATGAACGTCATCGGTTTCAGGAGCAGAACCTTCTGCCCCGCGAACAGGCCCGACGCCAGCTCGCCCTTGAACGACGCCGACGCCTGCCATGTCGCGCCAATCTCCTGCGCGATGGCGTTCGCCACCTCAAACCCGATCGAGTGCGGCGTGTTCGCGTACTGCGCACCCGGGTTGCCCAATCCCGCAATGACTTTCATCTCTACTCCTTCCTCCACCCGAACACGGCACTGCCGCTGCCGGTCATCTGAACATCCTCCAGGCCTTCCGCCTCCATCTCCGCGATCGTCTCCGCGATCGCCGGGTAGAGACGGCACGCCGCCGGCTGAAGGTCGTTGCGACACTTCCCACGGTCCTCTTCGCGGAACTCCGCATACACGCGCGCAGTGGAAGCGTTGACGGGCGGAATGCGCAACACGAACCGCTCATCGAATGGCCGCGACAAGCGCGTCCCTCCCGTGGTAGGGCGCGCGCCCCGCGCGCGCCGCTCGCTCGCATCCCACGCCCTCACGCGCTCCCCCCTCCCTTCCATCAGCACCACGCCGCCCAGCACGAGCGCAGGCACATCCGACCCCACCTCCGCGCCGATGGCGCAAAGTCGCTCCTTCGGTAGCCCCAGCCCCCACATCTCGTTGAGGCCATTCAGTACGGCCGCGGCATCCGCAGATCCGCCGCCCAATCCCGCGCCCACGGGGATGCGCTTGACGATACGGATGCACACGCCGCGCGACACGCCTGCCGCCGCAGCAAGCACATGCGCCGCGCGTACGGCGAGGTTTTCCTCGCACGGTACGCACGGCGCCTCCATGCCGTCGCCCGACATCTCCACCGTCACCTCGCCCGCCGGCGCGTCCAGCAGTTCCACGTCGTCGTGGAGCGGGAGCTCCGCCACGACGCTTCGTAGCTCGTGGTAGCC
>JAFRNO010000117.1 GCA_017430155.1 Kiritimatiellia bacterium
CCGACTTCGTGAGGTTGCCCGTGCCGGAGACGACGCCGTTGAGCGTGACCGTCTTGCCGCTCGCCACGGAGATGGTGAGGTTGCCGGGCAGGACGACGTCCCCGTCGAACGTGACGTTCCCGTTAAACGTCGCCGTATCGCCGGCGGCCGGCGCGGTGCCGCCCCAGTTCGCGCCGTCGCTCCACGTCGTGCCGTCGCCCGCGCCCGACCACGTGCACGTGGCCGCGAAGAGGCTGCCTGCCGTCCACGGCAACAAAACCAACGCCCCGACGATTCCCATCGCCGTCCAAGATGTGTTCCTCTTCATCGAACAGTCCTTCCTTTCGCGTTGCGCCTCCGTGCGCCTATTTCAGGATAATGGAGAAGCCCAGTTTCAGGGGGTCCCCGAAGAAAAGATCGTCAAGAGCGTCCCACACGACGAAGGCCGAGCCGGGCGTTCCGCCTCTCGCCAAGTGGGCCGCCGTCCCGTTCGCGCCGTCGTTCAGCGGCCAGTAGCCGACGAGGCCGGGCTCAAATCCGCTCAGACGGTGCGTGCGGAACTTGGCGATCTCCGCCGCCGTGCGCGCGCAGTTCCAGAAGCGCACGTCCGCGAGCGAGCCGTCAAGGCCCCAGCGCCGTCCATACGTCGGCGACAGGTGCGAGACGTATCCGATTCGCAGCGGCTGGGTCGTGATCGGCTGGACCACGACCCCGTCATCCACCTCGCCGTCCAGCACGCCGTCCACGTAAAGACGGCGAAGCGATCCGTCCTGCACGTAGGCGACGTGGACCCAGCGGTTGCACGGCAACCTTGTTTCGCCATAGAGCCACGTGCTCGCGTGCCCGTCCTGGAGATGCGCGAGCCGAAAATCTGAATGCACGCCGAAGATCATGTTGGCACCGAGATGACTTTGGTCGAACTGAGTGGCAACATACGCATCGTTCCGGCCCGGCTCTGACGCACGAAGCCGAATCCACGCCTCAAGCGTGTAGGTTGACGACAAGATGTTCGTCCCCGTGTCGACGCCCGTGTGGCAGTCCCCCGCGAAGGTGGCCACCTTCTCCATGTTCGGTCCGGACACATGCTCCACCGGCGGCAGTTCCATCAGGTTCCAGACCGGTTCGGCAACCACGTTCACGCACGAAACGCCCGTCACGCGGTTGAGGATGTTCGAGCCGTTCCCCTCGTCAAGCGGCCAGTAGCCGCGCAGTCCGGTCTCGTTGCCGAAGAGCGTCCGACCCATCGTCTCGCGGATCTGCTCGCCCGTCCGGCAGCCGTTCCACACGCGCACCTCGCGCAACGAACCGACGAACGGAACGCCACGCGGGTTGCCGTTCCCATCCTTCATCGACGAAGATCCGATGCAGAACGGCATATTAGGCGGCAAGTAGGCATTGTTCACCGTCTGCGCCACGGCCACGAACCCGTTCGTGTAGATCGTGAAGTCGTCGCCGTCGCGCGTGAGCGCCACATGCGTCCACTGACCGACCACCAGTTCGTTCGGGGCGACCACATGTCCGCTCGTGGAATTCCCCACGAAGAAACTAGGCTTGTTTCCGTAGGTCGCGAAGAGCAAACGCCCGGGGTCCCCGCTGTACTGATCAAGTATCCAGCGTTCGCCGCTGTTCGCGCTCGTCGGCCGCGCCCACGCCTCGATCGTGAAACTTGATCCGAGAGAGGTATGGATGTCAGTCTCGAGGCCGCGTGCTGTCGTCCCCCACGAGGCGCTGCGCCGCAGGAGTCCGCCCGCGCGGTGGTCGGCCGGCGCCAACACGAGGTCGGCGTCCTCCACGAGCGAGTAGTGCGGACGCATCACGCTCCTGTCGCCCGTCACCGCTTCCGACACGGTCTGCCCGCCGTCACCGAGCGCGTCAAGCGGCCAGTACGCGCGCAACCCCGTCTCGTCGCCGGCAAGGCGGTGCTGGTAATTGTCGGCGATCTCCGCCTGCGAACGGGCGACCGTCCACACGCGCACGTCCGCGATCCGCCCCTGGAACGCATTGTAGTTCTGGGTCGTACCCGACATGGCCTGACTGAACGTGGCACCGCCGAGCGTGATGTACCTGTCAACGATGCCGACGGCGGCCGTCGTGTTGCGGCCCTCCAGCACGCCGTTCACGTAGACGGCCGTCTTGTTTTCCGCCGTGTCGTCGAACACGCACGCCACATGGTACCAAGTGCCGGCCTGCAAAGACGTGGTGCCCATCGTCCAGCCGTTTCCGCCTCCGTTGAAAATACCGACCATCCCCTCCTTGTATGCCACGAGCAAACGGCCCGCGATGCTGGAAAACTGGCCAAGGCAACGGTACTCGCCGCTCGTGAACCGGGTAGTGGGTTTCATCCACAGCTCGATGGTGTAGGTCTTGCTGCCGCTCGGTATCGAAATGCTCGTGCCGAGGCCGTTGATCAAATCTTTCGAGTCGCAGTCCAGCACCAGAACGCCAAGGCAGTCGCCGGCCAAGGCCAGTCCGCAGAGGCACGCAAAAAAGGATTTGCGCATGAGGGATGTGTTCATGTAGGGTCCTTTCATCACGGTGCAAGTTTACCACAACCACTCGCCGGCGCGCAAGCATCAGGTGACGGTCTTCGCCTGGCGTTTCATCGCCTCGTAGCCGAGCAGGAGCGCGTTCGTGTCGTTCTTGATTGCCATAAACTGCACGCCGCGCCGGCGCCAGACGTCGAAATCGCATTCCGTGTAGACGCCGAGCAGGACGCCCGCCGCCCGCACCTTCCGGCAGGAGTCGTCGTAGGCCGCCGCCACCTCGGGATCGTGCCATTGGCCCTCCTTGCCCATCGACGCGCTGAGGTCGTAGGGGCCGATCACGACGGCCCCGATGCCCGGCACGGCGAGGATCGCGTCGAGGTTCCGCACCGCCTCGATGTGCTCCAGCTGGATGATGACGAGCGGGTCCTCCTTCGACGCCTCCCAGTATTCCGCGAAGTCGCCCGCCCCGTAGGCGAGGCCGCGGCGGAACCCGCATCCCCTGTTGCCCTCCGGCGGGTAGCGGCACGCGGCCACCGCGCGCCGCGCGTCGGCGGCGTCCATCACCATCGGCACGATCACGCCGGCCGGCGCGAAGTCGATCACGCGCTTGATCTCCGTGTGGTCGCAGGCCGGCACGCGGTAGAAGCTCGCGCAGTCCGTGCCCTTCACGGCCATCAGGTGCGCCATCGCGCTGAAGCGGTCCATCTCGCCGTGCTCGCCGTCGATCCACACGAAGTCGAACCCGGCCTCGGCCGTCAGCTCCGTCACCGCCGGGTCGGCGAACGTCACGACCGCGCCGATGGGCATCTCTCCGCCCCGCGCCTTAGCGAGGAATTTCTCAAGATTGTTGATCTTCATTTTTTGCTATTCGTCCTTGAGGCCGTTGTAGTCCGGGCCGCCTGCGGCCACGTAGCCGCCCGATTCGCCCGTCGGCTTCTTCGACACCCAGAAGGAGAAGAGCGTGGCCACCTTCATCTTGAAGCGGAAGCGCACGGGCCTGCCCGCGAACCGCGAGAGGTCGCCGCCCGTCCACGTAATCGCGTGCTTCGTGGAGTCCGCCATCACAAGGGCCTTGCAATCGGCGACCGAATAGCCGGGATACGGCTCGCCCTTCTCGTCCAGCACCTCCGCCGCCACCTCGCCGAAGCGCGCGTCGGCGTTCACGAAGAGGTGCGCGCCCGAGAATTTCACGGGATGCGTCACGAGCTCGCCGCGACCGTCCGCCACCATCCCCGCGAACCCGTCGCGGCGGAGCGTCGCCACGCCCACCGAGAAGTTCCAGTGCATGCCGTTCGCGTACACGCACCGCGGCGGATCGTTCTTCGTGGCGTCGCCGCGCGCGCCCACGTAGTAGAACCACAGCCGCTCGTCCTTGATCGCAAAGCAGCTGGAGATGTTGCCCACGTAGCCGGAGTCCCACGCGCCGCTGCCCCAGCC
>JAFRNO010000118.1 GCA_017430155.1 Kiritimatiellia bacterium
TGATGCTGTCATATCGGAGATGGGATAGCTCGCCCGTCTCTCGTCTCACGTCTCTCGTCTCACGTCCGATTTACAAGCGATAACGAGCAAAAAATTGTAAGGAGCAGATTATGCAGCAGAACAGAAGAGACTTCCTGAAGGGAGCGTTTTGGATGGGGGCGGCGGCGGTCGCGGCCCATGGCATGGCGGACGCCGTCCGCGTCGCAGGCACGGGCAAGATGACGACCTACCATGACAAGCCCATCCGCAACCTGCGCGTGGGCGTGGTCGGTCTCGGCCGCGGCCAGGCGGGCATTTCCGGCTTCACGCTCGTGCCGGGCGGTTACATTGCCGCCATCTGCGACATCAACGCGGCGCGCCGCAACCGCACGCTCAAGTACCTGGCCGACAAGAAGGCGCCGACGCCGAAGGTCTACGGCGACAAGGGACCCGAGGACTGGAAGCGCATGTGCGAGGATCCCGAGGTGGACCTCATCTACAACTCCACGCCTTGGCAGCTGCACGTGCCGATCGCGCTCTACGCGATGGAGCACGGCAAGCATGTGGTCACCGAGGTGCCGAGCGCCTTTACGGTGGAGGAGTGCTGGAAGCTCGTGGAGACGAGCGAGCGCACGCAGCGCCACTGCATGCAACTCGAGAACTGCTGCTACGGCGAGACCGAGATGCTGGCGTACAACCTCGTGCACCTCGGCCTGCTGGGCGAGATCTCGCACGGCGAGGGCGCGTACCTCCACGACCTGCGCACGGCCAACTACGACAAGTGGGACGAAGATGCTGGCGGTGGCGGCTATTGGGACTACTGGCGCCTTCGCCACAACGTGGTCCACGGCGGCAACCAGTACCCGACGCACGGCCTCGGGCCGATCTGCATGGACATGGACATCAACCGCGGCGACCGCTTCGACTACCTCGTGAGCGTCGACTCGAAGCAGTTCGGCTTCGAGGAGGTCGGCAAGGGCCTCCACGCCGACGATCCATGGCGCAGCGGACTCAAGGTGAAGATGGGCGACATGAACACGTCGATCATCAAGACCGTCCTCGGTCGCACGATCATGGTGCAGCACAACGTGGGCACGGCGCATCCGTACAGCCGCCTCAACCTTATCCAGGGCACGCGCGGCGTGCTGCAGGACTATCCGCTGCGCATCGCGATCGAGGAGTCCCTCGGCAAGGGCGCGCACGGGTTCGACGAGAAGAAGACGCAGGAGATCCGCCAGAAGTACAAGCATCCGCTGTGGAAGACGCGCGACGAGATCGCGAAGCGCATGCCCGTGACCGGCCACGGCGGCATGGACTTCCTCATGGTCCTGCGCCTGAGCTACTGCCTCCAGAACGGCCTCCCGCTCGACATGAACGTCTACGACCTCGCGAGCTGGTGCTGCCTCTGCGAGCTCACCGAGAAGTCCGCGGACAACCGCGGCCGCTCGATGGACATCCCCGACTTCACGCGCGGCGCGTGGAAGACGGCGCCGAAGCTCGGTCTCGTCGATGTGGACCTCGCGAAGATGAACTTCCCTGCCTGAAAGGTGAACTGAACGATGGGAAAACCGCTGAACATCCTCGTGTGCGGGTCGCTCGTGCCGGATCCGCTCCAGACGCTTGAGCCGGTTCAGACCCCGCAGGGGCCCGGCCTGAAGAACGAGCAGATGCTGCCGAGCGTGCTCGACCCGTGGGCCGCGTGCGCGCTCTACGAGGCGGCCGCGCTCGCGAAGAAACGTCCCGGCTCCAAGGTGACGCTTGTCGCGCTCGGCCCCAAGGCCAAGCTCCAGCAGCTGATGATGACCGTCGCGCAGAAGGCGCCGTTCGACCTCGTGGCCGTGAACGCCCCCGCGGGCGGATTCACGGACGCGAAGGAGACCGCCGCCGCGCTCGCGAAGGCCATCCAGGCGATCCCGGGGCTCGACCTCTCCTCCACGCTCCTCTTCGGCGGCTGCGCGAGCGCCTCGCGCGACGCGGGCGTGACGCTCCAGTTCGTGGCGGAGACGCTCGGCATCGGCGAGTTCTTCATGGCCGTGGACGAGCTGAAGCTCGCGGACGACGACACCTTCACGGTGCTCGAGCGCGTGGAAGGGGGCCAGTACCAGTCCTCCACGTGCGCGGGATTCCCCGCCGCCGTCGGCTGGGCCACGGGCAGCCTGCCCGAGCCGCCGAACAACCCGCAGGTCGGCATGATGAACATGCGCGGCGTGATGCCCGCGCTCATGAAGGCGCAGCCGGCTAATGTCGGCACGGGCGGCATCGCCTACGCGAAGGCCGAAGTGCCCGCCGCGAAGCGCGACACGGTCGTGAAGAAGGACATGGCGGTCGAGGAGATCGCCGCCGAACTCGTGGAGTGGATCAAGCAATGAAGATCGCAGCGTTCAACCTTTCCGGACAGGGTTCCTTCGCCCAGGACAAGCCCGCCCTCGCGGACGCCATCAAGACGAGCGGCGCGGACGTCGTGCTGCTGCCGGGCACGTCGCGCGTGCGGCGCGCCGTCGGCGCGGCCGCGCTCTGCGCGGGCGTGGAA
>JAFRNO010000119.1 GCA_017430155.1 Kiritimatiellia bacterium
GGCGCTCAAGTTCAAGCTCGCGGATCCCGAGGCGCAGGCCCGCGCCCTCTACCGCTACCACGACGCCCGCGCGGAGACGTGGGGACGCACGATGTACGGCCGCCAGAGCGACTGGTGCCGGAAGCGCGGCGTGTACTCGAGCGGGCACTTCCTCGAGCACGCCAACGACCATTACAGTCCCGTGTTGGCGGGCGGCAACGTGATGCAGCAGATGAAGTACGTGGAGGTGCCGGGCGTCGATCTCGTCTGCCGCCAGTACTATCCCAATCAGCGCGAGAGCGAGAAGCATCAGGTCTTCTTCGGGCAGATGCCGAAGTACGCCTCCTCGACCGCGCACGTCTACAACCGCCACGGCGGGCTGAACTGGTGCGAGATCTTCGGCGCGTACGGACAGGACATCACCTATCCGCAGATGAAGTGGCTGTGCGACTGGCACCAGTACCAGGGGTGCTACTACCTCATCCCTCACTCCTTCAACCCGAAGGCGCCGGACGACAGGGACTGCCCGCCCTACTTCTACAACGGCGGCTTCGAGGCGCGCTACCCGCTCTTCCGCGTGTGGGCCGACTACAACAACCGCTGCGCGCTCCTGCTCTCGCAGGGCGAGCACGTCTGCCACATCGCGCAGTGCGTGCCCGGCATCAGCTTTCACGTGGGCAAGACCATTCGTCCCGAGATGTTTTCGTTCGCGATCCAGGACGCGCAGCTCGACAGCGACTGGATGGGCTACGACGTGGTGGAGACGGCGCGCATCGAAAAGAACCCGCGCACGGGACGTCCCGCGCTCCGCACCGAAAACGGCACGGAGCATTACGACATCCTCACGCTCCCCGCAACCGAGTACGTGCCGTTCGCCGTGCTCGAAAAGGCGCTCGCGTTCGCGAAGGCGGGCGGCGTGGTCGTAGGCTACGGCATCAAACCATGCAACACGCCTACGCGCGGCAGGACGGCCGACGACGTGAAGCGCGTGGTCGACACGATCTTCGCGCAACCGACGGCGCTCTTCCTCGACGGCGAACCGGACGGCGCGGCGCTCTGGGCCGCGCTTGGAAAGAACACCTATCCCGGCACGGACCAGCCCCTTGCCGTGCGAGAGTTTGACGTGATTGGCCTCTCCGACGACGACAGGAGGATGCTCGCCGTGAACCACTATGTGAAGGACGGCGCGGAGACGCTCTTCATCGCAAACCAGGACTTTGCGCATCGCCGCGATTTGGGGCTTTGCACAAAGTGGTCGGCCGAGGATGCGGAGCTGTGGGATCCGATGCAGGGGACGGTGGAGAAGCCTGTTGTGAAAGGCGGGCTTGTGAGGCTTGCGCTCGAGCCGTCCCAGGCCGTGTTCCTCGTGTGGCCGCGCGGCGAGGTAGGGGCACGCGTCCCGCGTGCCCGCGGACGCGCGGGACGCGCGTCCCTACCGTTGCGCGTTGAAATGCCGGAAGGAGATGTAATCCCTGTTGACGTGAAAGAGACCGTCACGCGGATGGTCGCGGGTGGGACGAACGAGCCGACCGCCGTCTCCCTGGACTACGCGAAGTGGATCTGGCATCCCGTCAATCCCAAGGCGCGGGGCAAGGTAATGTTCCGCGCCAAGATCGACGCCACGGCGGAGCAGAAGGCGACGATCACGTTCTCCTGCGACAACGCGGCGATCGTGCGCGTGAACGGAAAGCAGGTGGCGGAGCAGAAGGCGGGCGACGCGCCTGGCTACAGCGGTTGGCGCACGCCCACGATCACGACGTTCGCGCTGAAGGCGGGAGCTAACGACATCGAGGTGCTGGCAGAGAATGCCATCCCCGGCCTCGCCGGATTCGTGGCGTCCGTCAAGTGGCCGACTGGCCTTCTCCTTACGGACGGACAGGCCTGGAGCGTCTCGCGCAAAGGGGAGACGCCCGTCAAGCCGCTTGAGATCTGCCGCTACGGACAAGGCGCGTGGAAACGGCTCGGTCCTGCGGGACGCGTCACGCGCAGTCCGTTTGAGGAGAGCGTGGCGACGGCGTGCGCGTTCACGTTGCCGCCGCTCAAGCCGGGTGCGCGCGTGTTCTTCGTCTGCGACGGCACGGAGGGCGAGAGTTCCGCCGCCGTGACGGTGAACGGCGCGTACGCGGGCGGCTTCATCGGCGCGCCGTACCGGCTCGACGTCACGCGGGCGGTCAAGGAGGGCACGAACACGCTGGAGACGAAGCCGTTCCGCCTGAAGTCCCCGCGCATCGTCATTGTGCCTGCGGTGCCAACGGTCCTGCACGTGGACGCGGAGCGGGGCGACGACGCCGGCGACGCGCCGCCGCCGTCGGGTCCGCCGACCCGCGCAAGGTACAGGACCTTCCGCAGTTCCGTGCCGCGTTTCCGTCCTTCCCGCGCATCCCCGTGGAGAAGATCGGACCCGATTTGATAAACTAATGGCGCACAGCCAAGAAAACGGAGAGTTGAGCGGCATGAAGATGAGCAGGCGTGGTTTCATGAACGGCGCGGCGGCGGCAGGAACGGCGTTGGCCTTTCCTGTCATCGTCCCGGCGCGGGTACTGGGCAAGGACGCACCGAGCAACACGCTCAGCATCGCGCAGATCGGATGCGGCCGCATCGGCCGCACGATGGACGTGCCGGGATTCATGCGCGCGAACGGCGCGCGGATCGTCGCCGCGTGCGATCTCGACTCGCGCCGTCTGGAGGGCATGCGCCAGACCGTGGCCCGCCATTACAAGACCTCCGTCGACTCCATCGTCGGCGCACGCGACTTCCACGACCTCATCTCGCGCTCGGACATCGACATCGTGTCGATCTCCACTCCCGACCACTGGCATGCGCAGATCGCGATCGAGGCGGCGTTCGCCGGCAAACACGTGTACATGCAGAAGCCCGCGTCGCTCACGATCCGCGAAGGGCGTCTTTTCGCAAACGCGATCGCCGAGACGGGGTGCACGTTCCTGCTCGGTTCGCAGCAGCGTTCGTGGGAGCAGTTCCAGAAGGCATGCGCGTTCGTGCGCGAGGGACGCCTCGGGAAAGTCACGTCCATCGAGGTGGGGTTGCCCGGCGACCCCGGCGGCGGATCGACGAAGGAGATGCCCGTGCCGGAGTGTCTGGACTACGACTTCTGGCTCGGCTCCACGCCGAAGGTGTTCTACACGGAGGACCGTGTCCACAGCCAGAATGCCGACCTCAGGAAGGCGGTCAACTCGCGTCCGGGCTGGCTCCGTTGCGAGCAGTTCGGCGCAGGGATGATCACGGGCTGGGGCTCGCACCACCTCGACATCGTCCACTGGGGCATGGGCTGGGAGAAGATCGGTCCGAAGTCCATCGAGGGCAAGGGCGTGTTCCACACAGGCGGGCTCTGGGACGTGCACGGCGACTACGACATCACGCTCACGTATCCCGACGGAACGCCGGTGCGCGTGTGGGACAAGTTCCCGAACGGCGTGCGCTTCATCGGCGAGAAGGGGTGGATGTTCGTGAGCCGCGGCGCGGCTAAGGCGACGGCGAGCGATCCGGCGATGGCCGGCCGGCCGCTCAAGGCGCTTGACGCGAGCGCTCCCGCGCTGATCGCGGGCAAGCCGTCGGTCGTCCTCTATCCGAATCCCGCCACGAAACCCGGGCACCACCACCAGAACCTGATCGATTCAATCAAGGCGAATGTGCCGAGCGAGGTTCCTGCCGAGACGGCTCACCGCTCGTGCAGCGCGTGCCTCCTCTCGTGGATCGGCATGAAGCTGGGGCGCAGGCTCGAGTGGGACTGGAAGAAGGAGCGGTTCGTGGGCGACGCCGAGGCGAAC
>JAFRNO010000120.1 GCA_017430155.1 Kiritimatiellia bacterium
CGAGGAGCGAGGCCGCGCCCTCGAGGCCCGCCGTGAAGCCGTCGCCGACGGTCCACTTGCCGCCGACCGCGCCCTGCACCTCGTTGGTGCCCACGAGCGTCGCCGCGCCGTTGAGCGCCACGTCGCCGTTGCCGAAGAGCGCGGTCGTCCACGTGGCCGTCGTGCCGTCTGCCTGGTTGAGCGTCCAGCCGCCCGCCACGCCGTCCTTGAAGCAGAGCGGAATGTAATGGGGAATCGACCAGTTCGCCGTCGCGTTGAACGCGCCTCCCTTCAGGACGATGAAGCCGTCCTCCGTGTTGTCCTCGTGTTCGTGTGAGGTGAAGCCCGCGCCGCCGTAGTTGAACGTTCCTCCGTTCTGGCGGAACACGCTCGTGCTGTGTCCGCCGAGGTGCGCGTAGTTCGTCACGTTGTGCGCGTGCATCTGGATAGCCGCCGTGCCCGCCGTCACCGTGCCGGAATTCAGGACAAACTCCGCGCAGGGGCTGTGGTAGCTGACGAAGAACGTCGTGCCCGTGAGGTTGAGCGTACCGCCGTCGACCGTGAAAGAGGAGCTGACGCCATCGTAGCGGTTGGTCCCGGTGTCGCCGATCGCGATCTTGGAGGTCGTCAACGTGGTGCCTTCGCCAAGCGTCAGGTGGCCACCATTCACGAAGGTATGGCCCCAGCCCAGATACAGTTCCCTGACATTGAGCGTCGAATCGAGGAACGTGGCGTTCACGGTCGTGTTGGAGGCGTCCGCCACGCCGAGGACGGCGCAGGTGATGTCCGCGCCGGTGTAGGTGCCGCTCTGGCGCAGATACACGCGTTCGGACGCGTTGGCGCCGTTCACCGTCCAGCCGCTGGCCTGCGCCGCGCCGTCGATGTACGCATATCCGCCAGAAATGTGCAACGGGGTGGGCGACGGCGTCTTGTACAGGATGTTGCCCGCCGAATGCGTGAGCGTGGCGCCGGGCAGCACGGAGAACGTACCGCTGAAGGTCGCCGTGTTGTTGTTGTAGTTGTTGCGGATGTAGTTGGTACCGGAGTCCGCGACGACGTTCGCCGTCCCCGACCCGCCATAGAACGAGAAGGTGCCGTTCTGGAGGTGGATGCCGCCGGGTATGTTCTGGACCGCAGGGCCCTCGAACTCCAGCACGCCCTTGTCCGTCACGAGGATCGAGCCGAGGTTGATGGTCGTTCCGACGAGCACGAGCTTCGCCGTGTTCTTGACCGTGAGGCATTTGTCGGGACCCGTCAGCGTGTTCTTCGTCGTGCCGCGCACGGAGCCGTAGGCGGCGGAGTGGCGGAAGTCGGCGCGCACCGTGCCGCCGATCGTCGCGTCGTCGGTCAGCTCCACGTCGCTGAAGGCGAAAAAGGTCTGCTTGTTGTTGTTGACGAGCGCGCCCTTGCCGTCCACGCCGTCGCCGGCGATCTTGATGAGCTTGTCGTGCGTCAGGGAGGCTCGGACGGCGTCGTAATTGCTCGTGGAGACGTTGTAGTTGATGTCGAGCGTGGCGCCCGTCTCCACGATGATCGGCGAGGCGTCCGAAGACGAGCCGAGCGCGCGGGTCGACAGGTTGTCGCCCAGTTTGAACACGCCGTTCGACACGATGATCGGCTGCGCGTACAGCCCGCCCTGCGCGTTGAAGGTGAACGTCCCCGATCCCGTCTTGAGGAGCGTGCCGGGGCCGCTGATCTTGCCGGCTCCGCTCAGCGTCACGTCACCGTCCGCCGCGATCGCGATGTCGTTCGCCTCCACGTCGGCGGGCAACGTGATCGTGTCCGCGTCCAAGACCGTCGCGTTCGCGTAGGGCGAGAACGCCACCTGCTCGCCCGCCGCGTTCGTCCAGGCCGGTTCGGCAAGGGACCAGATTGATTCGCCCGTCGGATGCCAGAAGAGGTCTGCCGCCGCGCTGCCGCCCGACGTGGCCGTAAAGCAGAGTTTTCCTCCGGCGACGGAGAAGGAGCCGTTCACGCCGGCGGGCAGAACGGCCGTGAACTTCGCCTCGTCACCGGCGGCCGCGCCAGCCAGAATCGGATTCGCCACGCCGTTCACGAACGTGAAGTCCGTCATGTCCACCGTTACCGTACCTTCGGACGGGAGGGTGATCGTGCCGCCGGAAACGTTGAAATACGTATTCTGCGTCGGCTTCAGGATCGCGCCGGCGTTCAGGATAAGCGGATAGGGATGATCAACAATGATTGGATTTGCAAGCGTCGCGTCGCCGTATATCGTCAAGGGACCGTATCCCTGCGCACCGGATGTGGCAACGGTCAGCGTGCCGGCCTTCACGACCGTGCCGCCCGTGTGTTTCTTCTGGCGGTTTTGCATGATCATCTCGCCCGCGCCCTCCTTCACGATCGTACCGGCCGCAGCATGGATGTGGGAGTCGAAGGTGACGGTGTGTTCCGCCGTATCGACCGTGAAGGTCTTGCCGTTCAGGTGGATGCCCCAGTCGGTGTCCTTGGGCGTGTTGGCATCCGTCCGCACCGGCTCGTAGATGGTGAGATCGTCCTTTGCCGTGAGCTTCGAGTCCACGAACATCTGGAACGAATAGTCAATTCGCTTCATGCCGAATCCGCCCGCGCCCACGACCATGTTCGTGACGTAGACGTCGATACGGCCGTTGCCGGTCACGTTCTTGTAGATGCCGTTCGCCTCGACCGTGCCGATGTTGCCGGTGCTGGAGCCGAAGTTGCGCGGGGAGCCGCTGCCGCCCACGGTGATGTCGCCGTTCGCCACGAGCCGCCCGCCCGCGAGCTTGAAGACGAGCTTGCCGGCAATCGCGATGTCGTTGAACG
>JAFRNO010000121.1 GCA_017430155.1 Kiritimatiellia bacterium
CTTGTCGCGTTAGCGGTCGAGCCCTTGTTCAGCTGGTCGGCGTCGCTTGTGTTCACGAAGTTTCCGCGCACGTACGGAATGCCGCCGCTGGCGACGTTGTCGCCGCGGTAGACCGCGAAGAACCAGCCCTCAATGGAGTCGCGGCCGAACTGAACGAGCGGGAACATCCTGTCACTCCGGCTCGCGGCTTCCGGCGGAATGCGCATGATTACCTCGATCGTGGCGTTGGACAGGACGAACGCCTCGTTGAAGGGAATGATCACGCCGCCCCTCTTCTGACTACCTTCCCAATGAAGAGATTGGCCGCCCGCGTAGACGATGCCGGTCTTCTGATCGACGACACGCGGAGCAATCTGCTGGAAGAGATTTGTCACCACGGGCATCTGAGCGGTCGTGTTGCCGTACACGGGATTCGCGCCGTAGGTGTCGATTGAGACGATCGTGCCATCGGTCATGCGGGGCGTGCCATCCGGCACGCCCGCCGTCTCGGCCACGTTGGGAACGTTCGCGCCTTCGCCGTTGAACCGCCACCAGCCAACAACACCGGCGGATGCCGTGCAGCATAGCGCCGCACAGAGGCCGCCGAACAAGATGTTTTTCGTCATTGTCGCGCTCCTTCTTCTCGGCGCGCGCCGCTTCCGGGGCGCGCCCTCCCTGGCTCTTTCCAGTATTACGTGCCGTTATCATACCATAGTCCGCCCTTTTCTGTGAAGCAGAAAATGCCGCCGACGGGGACAACCGGGACAAGCGGGACGACCGGGACAACCGAGACGAGCGGTGCGGATCCGACGGCAGGAGGTGGATGTCACTGATCACCCCGAACCGCGCCAGCGGCTCCTCCGCCATCGAAACCGCCGCCACAATCGCCATTAAAATTGTCACCCTAACGCAAATTCTCATTCTCACATTCCACACTTTCACATTTCCAAACTTACACACTTTCACATTTGCACATTACTTTACCGCCCTAAAACGCAGCTCTTCCGCGTCGAAGATGCCCGTACCCACGGCAACGCCCTGCTCCATCCAGAACGCGCCCTTCCGGCGCTGGCCTTTGTGCTCGTATTCAAGCGCGGGATCGAGGAAGGGACGCACCGTGGTTCTGGTCTGGCGCGAACGACCGGTCGCGACGACCACGCGCACATCCTTCAAGTCGACGTCGCTGTACTGGAGCACGACGACCTCGGGCGTGTCGCAGAGGACGTGTCCCACGGCCGATCGCCAGAACGCCTCGTCCTTCTTCCGCTCGGCGACCAGCTTGCGGAAGTAGTCCATGTGCTTCTCCGAAAACGCCGTGAGGTCGCACGAGAACCCGACCGGCCCGCCCGAGGCGAACGCCGCGACGAAGTCCGGCGCCACCGAGCGCATCTCGCGCCACCAGGCGTCCTCGGTGACGAGCAGGCGCTCGTCCTTGCCGGAGTAGTTTGGCTGCAGGCCGGTTGCGCTCCGCGCCGTGATCCATCGCTCGATCTTGCGCGGCGGCAGACGCAGCATCGTCTCCTTCGCGATGCGCAGTCCGTAGATCGGGCTCTGGTTGTCGCTGAGCCAGAAGCTATCGAAGTCGCGCGCCCAGCCGAGGTCCATCATCAGGCCGCCGCTCGCGCATCCGCCGAGGTAGATGCCGGGATGGCGCGCGCGCACCTCGCGCAGGAACTGGCGGTAGCCGGCGTTGTAGTCCGCGAAGTCCTTGCCGAAGTCGTCGATGTGCGCCTCGCAGTTGAAGTCGAACTTGATGAACTCGATGCCGTACTTCTTCACGAGGTCGTCGATCGCGGCGTGCAGGTGGCCGCGCGCGTCGGCGCGCGTGAAGTCGAGGAACTTGGCGCCGTGCTGCACGCAGAAGTACTCGGGGTGCTTCTGCATGACCTCCGAGTTGCCGGCGGCGGTCTCCGCCTCGATCCAGAGGCCGAACTTCATGCCGGACGCCCGCACCGCCTTCGAGATGTCCGCGAGGCGTCCGCCGAGCCAGCCGTCCGGACGCTCCTTCCAGTCCCCGCGCGTGGAGCCCCAGTCGCCCTTCGGACCGAACCAGCCCGCGTCGATCACGAAATACTCGAGCCCGAGCTCGCCGGCCCGCTTCACCTGCTTCATCACGAAGTCGTAGTCCAGCTTGTCGAACCGGCAGAGCCAGGTGTTGTAGAGCGACGGGTTCCGGCTGCCCGGCCAGGTCGCGTTCCACCAGGCGTGGAGCTTGTGGCAGTCAAGGTCGGTCTTGTTCGTGAAGTCGTAGAAGACGACCTCCGGCAGCGCGACCGACTCGCCCTTCTTCAGCTCGTAGCGGAGATGGCGCGAGTTCATGCCGACCTGGACGACGACATGCGCCTTCTCGCCGCCGCCGGGCATCATCGTGGCGCGCATCTCCCACATCGCGTCGGACATCAGGTGGAACACGCGTCCGCGCTGCGTCTGTGCGTTCCAGAGCGCGAGCATCGGCGCGGCGCCGTACGCGGTGCGCATCCCGCCGCCGCGCGCCTCGACGCCTGTGTGGAGCGGCTGCCACGCGCCGCGGCTTTCGTTCATCCACGTGTTGGCCTGCGTGTAGACCTCGAAGTCGCCGCCCTCGAAGCGAAACGCGTCCAGGAGACAGGTCGCGACGAGCGGCTTCTCCGAGAGGTTCCGCACGACTGTGCGCCGGTGCGTGACGCCCGCCACGCCCGTCTCCACC
>JAFRNO010000016.1 GCA_017430155.1 Kiritimatiellia bacterium
AACCTAAATCCAGCGTGTCTGCCATTTCACCACGCGCCCGGGGAAGTGAATAGTATATCACAATCCCGGGTCTGGCGACAGGAGGCGCGGCAGGACGCCCGCAAGCGGATAGCGCCCTTCCGCATCCGGCTCCAGCCCTTTCAGGCGGAGGCGCACCACGCGCGGAGGGTGGACGCGGTCGGCGAACTGTCTGGCGCGGATCTGCTCCGTCGTCTGGTACACGAAGTCCACGGACACCCGGTCGAGCCCGTCGTCGCACCGCCAGCGCCCGAGGACGATCTTCGAGCCGATGGGCGTGCGGCACTCGACCGCGCCGGGCAATTCGTAGGGTTCCGCGTCGAGCTGCGCGCCCATCCACGCGAGCGTGGTGTCGTGCCCGCCCACGAACGTGAGGCGCAGGTCGTCGCGCCGCAGCGCCCCGCCGATTTCGGGCAGGAGACGCGCGCCCAGCGCGGCGGACATCGCCTTCGTCCGGTAGCGCATGTCAATGTAGACTTCCTTGACGTCGCCGATGAGACGCCACCCCGTCCACGAGAGAGGATAGCCGAACGAGGCGGTCTCCAACGGTGCCTCGTACTGCTGGAGGATGAGCGAGTCGGCCACGGGATACGCCTCGCCGATCGGACCGTGGAGGCCGATGGAGTTCGGGGGGCGCACGATGTCGAAGTAGCTGACGCCCGTGGAGGCGAACGGCGCGGCGCCGGGACGGCTTCCGAGCGGGGAGCTGGGATAGTCGAGGACGCGCCCGATGAGCGCGTAGGCGGGCGCGAGCCGGCGGTCGATGCCCGCGCCGCCGCCGAATTGCTCGGCGAGCTGGCGCGCGACGCGGTTCGACAGCGCGGCGTCGGGATTCGGCACGCCGATGGAGAAGCGCGGGTCGCGCGGGCCGTCGAATGGCAGATGCTCGACCACCACGTCCGCCTCGGGCATGAAGCCCGTCGCGAAGCAGCGCGCCGTGGCGACGGTCCGCTGCATGTTGTTCGCGAAGAAGCGCACTTGGTCGGGACGGAGAACCTCCTTCCGCTTGAAGAGCCCCTGTTCGACAAGCCAGTCTCGGAACCAGCCGCCCATTGCGGTCTCCAGCGCGGCGCCCTTCCGCGAGAGCTCGCCGGGCGCAGACGTCCAGGCGCACCACTTGTTCGTCGTCGACTCGCCGAGGGCCTGCACCGCCGTGTCCAATGGCGCACGCAGGTTGTGCCGGCTCACGATCACCACCTGGCGCAGTTCCGACGCCCAGACTCCGGCCGCCGCGGCGGCCACGAACACACACAACAGTTTCTTCATGTTCATCATTTCTCCTTGGCTGCGCTCACGACCAGCGGCGGTCGTTTGCCCATTCGCGGTCCCAGTCGTCGGTCGGCGCCCAGGCGGCGGGGAAGTCCTTGCAGATGTGCTTCTCGATCAGTTTTTCGTTCAGCTCGTCGATGCCGAAGCCGGGCTTCACGGGCACCTTGATGAACCCGCCCGCGTACGAGAGCGCGGGCTTCACGAGGTCACCCCACCACGGCACGTCGACCGAATGGAGCTCAAGCGCCATGAAGTTGCGCGTGGCCGCCGCCACGTGGACGGCCGCAAGGCAGGCGATCGGGCTCTCGGCCATGTGGAGGTTCATCTGCACGCCGTGTTCCTCCGCGAGGTCGCCCACCTTCTTCGTCTCCAGCACGCCGCCCGCCGTGAGGAGGTCGGGATGGACCACCGCAAGCGCGCCGGACTCCAGGAGCGGCATGAAGTTCTCCTTCAGGTAGATGTCCTCGCCCGTTCCGAGCGGCGTGGTGGTGGCGGCGTGGAGACGCTTCCAGGCGTCCGTCATCTGCCACGGCAGCACGTCCTCCGCCCACGAGAGGTGGTACTTCTCGAGGCGGCGCAGAAGCTGCACGGCGTCCTCGTAGGGGATATGGCCAAGGTGGTCGATCGCGATGGGGACCTCCCAGCCGATCACCTTGCGGACGTCGGCCATGTACTTCTCAAGGTAGTCAAGGCCCTTCTCCGTGATGTGGATGCCCGTGAACGGATGGGCCGTGTTGAAGAGGTCGTACGCCTCGCCGCGCATCGCCCGCGGGTCGATGGAACCGTGGGGCGTCTGCACCACGTGCTTCATCTTCTTCATGTAGTCGAGATACCCGAGCGGGGCGATGAGCGCACCCTTCACGTTCATCAGCAGCTCGATGCCGAGGTCCATCTTGAGGAAAGTGAACCCCATCTTCATGCGCGCCTTGAGGGCCGCGCCCATGTCGCGCCCGCCGCCTTCGGAATCCGTGTCGCAGTAGCAGCGGATCTCGTCGCGCCACTTGCCGCCGAGGAGCTGCCACACCGGCACACCCCACGCCTTTCCGCAGATGTCCCAGCACGCGAGCTCGACCGCGCACACGCCGCCGGCCTGGCGCGAGTCGCCGCCGAACTGCTTGATGCGGCGGAACACCTTCTCGACGTTGCAGGGGTTTTCGCCGAGGATGCGGCTCTTCAGCATCGCGGCGTAGGTGCGGCTCGAGGCGTCGCGCACTTCACCGTAGCCGACGAGGCCCTGGTTCGTGAAGACCTTCATCAGCGTGCAGCGCTTCGGCGCGCCGTCGATGTCCGCAAAGCGGACGTCCGTGATCTTGAGGGTCGCTGGATTGACTTTGTTGATGTTCATGGCGACCTTAGTTTACCACAATCCCGCGCCGATGGCTAGGGACGAGGCGGCGCTCCGAAGATCGTGAACGGGGCGATGATGGATTCGGACGACTTGCGCAGCCCGGGCGCCGTCTCGTCGCGTCCCTGCACGAGAAAGCGCTTGTCGGCCGTACCCGCGCGCACGGAGGAAATCAGCTTGCCGAGCGGCGTGTCGGGCTTCGGACGCGTGTCGAAGACGAGCCCCACGTCCATGTCCGCAAACGAGGTCAGCATCGCGTAGTCGCCGGCCGCGTCGCCCGCCACGAGCATGGGGCCCTTGCCGTGGTACCGCGCCGCGATGTGCTTGCGGATGACGTCCGGCTTGCTCGACGCCCACGGGAACGGGAAACGCTCGTCGGCCCAGCCGGCGAGACGTCCCTGCGCGTCCGTCTTCATGTGGATGGCGAACACGTTCGCCTCGGGAATGTCCACGCCGTAGCGTCCGTCGACGCTCGGCACGATCGCGTCGAGGAAGGAGCCGCTCACGATGTAGACGTCGACGCCGCTCTTCTGGAGCGTGCGGATGAGGTCCTTGACTTCCTGCGGGATGCAGAAACCGCGGAGCATCGGCAGCTCCACGCAGCCGGCGCGGCCGGGACGCGAGGCGGGCGTGCGCCAGATGCCGCGGATGAACCGTCCGTCGGCGAACGCCTCGTCCAGCGCGGCGTGCATCGTGGCGCGGTACTGCGCGGGCGTCATCCGGCAGTAGAACCGCTTGTTCCACGGATAGCCGAAAGCATCGCCGAAGGTGCGGGAGATGCGCTTGCGCAGGTAGCGGACCTTCGCCGCGAACGCGGCGAAGGCGTCCGTCTTCCGCACCTCCGCGAGCGGCTGGCGCGCGGCGAGGGCGAGCAGCTCGCGGTGGAGGTCCGCGCAGTCCAGCACCACGTTCCGCGTCGTGGCCGTGGGATGGCCGGGCTCGATCGGACGGTCGGGGTCGGGCACGCCGTCGAGGAAGATGGCCGGCGCCTCGTCGGGCGAGAACGCGAAGAGCAGGTTGTCGATGACGTAGCCGAGCGACACCTGCTCGCCGTCGCCGATGGGGATCGTGTTGTCGAAGTCGAACACCGCGTAGGCGTCCGGATCGCCGGCGCGCCGGTCAATCGCCCGCTGCAAGGCGGCGTGCACCGGCTCGTACCAGTTGCCGGGGGGCAAAGCCGCGCCGAACGCCGCCCCGAAAAGGCCCAACGCCAGTCCAATGAGATGAACGAACTTCATGGCACTATTTCCCCTGGACGGCGATTTCATACCACACGGTGCGATAGGCGGAACCGATCGCGATGACGGCATGGCCCGCCGCGTCGGCCGTGACGGGCACCTCCGCCTTCGGCTCGCCATGTTCGTCGAGCGCGCGGCAGGTGGTCTTCGCCGCCGGTGCCGGCAAGGTGATCGTGGCGGGGATGCCCTCGTTCACGGTCGGGCCGTGCCCCCAGTCGCCGTCACGGCAGGAGATCGTGCCGTTGCCGTGGTCCGTGAACTTCGCGCCGCCGTTGTGGCAAAGACCCGTCGCCGCGAGGAGGATGCGGGCGGGCCGCCCCTTCTCGCCGAAGCCAGTCGCGTCGTGCGACGTGAGCGAGATGGTCGCCCAGCCGAGCTTCGTCTCGCCGACCGCGATCTTCACGCCGCCAAGGTCGAACGTGCGTCCCTTCGGGAAGCCCGTGAAGAGCTTCGTGTTCGGCGTGTTGACCGTCCACACGCCCGCGTCGGGAATCTCGCAGTCCCACGTGAGCTCGC
>JAFRNO010000122.1 GCA_017430155.1 Kiritimatiellia bacterium
ATCGCCTGCGCGACGATCGGCGGCTTCCTCGCGCACCGCGGCACGGGTGTCCTCTCCACGAAGTACGGCAAGATCGAGGACATGGTGATGTCGCTCGAGGTGGTCACGCCCACGGGCGAGATCATCCACACGCTCCCCGTGCCGCGCCATGCCTCCGGTCCCGACCTCACGATGCTCTTCCTCGGCAGCGAGGGCACGCTCGGCGTGATCACCGAGGTGACGCTGAAGGTCCACCCGCAGCCCGAGGCCCGCGAGTTCCGCGCCTACATCTTCAAGGACTTCCACACGGCGATGCAGGCTGGCGCCACGCTCATGCGCAGCCGCCTCGGTCCGTGCGCGATGCGCCTCTACGACGAGACGGAGACGAAGACGCACGTCTCGAAGGTGTTCGGCATCAACCTCGACAAGGGCGCGTACCTCGTGTTCGGCTTCGACGGACGCAAGGACATCGTCGCCAACCAGATGAAGTACGCCCGCGAAATCATGGAGAAGCAGTTCAAGGGCAAGGACCTCGGCGCGAAGGGCGGCGAGTGGTGGTGGGAGAACAAGTACAAGTTCTTCTACCCGGGCTACATGTTCCACGTGCCGCAGGCGTTCGGCACGCTCGACACGGTGGCCGACTTCTCCCACATCGAGAAGGTGTACTGGGCGATGAAGAACGTCGTGAACAAGGAGTTCCCCGACGCGCGCTTCATCGGACACTTCTCGCACTGGTACGAGTGGGGCTGCATGCTCTACGCGCGCTTCATCTTCCCCGGCGACAAGGTGCCGCCGAACGAACGCGAGGCCGCGGCGCTCTACAACGCCGTCTGGGACAAGGCCATCCGCGCCGCGATCGCGAACGGCGGCGTGATCAACGAGCACCACGGCGTGGGCCTCAAGCTCGGCCGCTACGTGAAGGACCTCTACGGCACGGCCATGCCCGTCCTCGAGGGCCTCAAGAAGCAGCTCGACCCCAACGGCATCATGAACCCCGGAAAGCTCGGCTTTGCCGGATGTTAATTAGTTAGTGGGTTGGAGAATGAAGAGGACAGAAGACAAAAGACAGAAGACTAAGGATCGTGAGAACATCCTCTGTCCTTTGTCTTAAGTCTTTCGTCCTTCCTCTTAAACCTCTCAAACCCCTCCCCTTAAACCTCTTAAAACTTTTACTACCAATGAACATCGATAAGTTTGAAGAAGCCATCATGAACTGCCGGTTCTGCTTCATGTGCCGGCACCTCTCCGCCATCGGGAACGTGCGGTTCACCGAGGTGGACACGCCCCGCATCCGCGCGGCGATGCTCTACGGCCTGCGGACGGGCACCAACTCGTTCGACGACGAGGACTTCGTGGACGCCCTCTACCGCCAGGACCTCTCGGCCTGCTGCGTGCACCACTGCGTGAACCACTACGACGAGAACGGGCTCGCCCTCGCGGCGCGCGCCGACGTCGTCGAGGCCGGCAAGGCCCCCGAGGCCGTCAAGAAACTTGCGGCTAAGTTCGTGAAATCCGTCGGCTGGAAGGCCGAAGGTTCCGGCGACGTGGCGTGGTTCCTCGACGAGACGACTGCCGCCGACAAGGCCGTGGTCGCCGCCACGAAGAAGCTCTTCGCCGCTGCGAAGGTCTCGCCCAAGATCATCACGGGCGGTTCGATCGGCAAGGCGCTGAAGGTGCTCGGCTTCCTGCCGGAGGCGAAGGCCGCCGCCGAGCAGTTCGCCGCGTTCCTGAAGGCCGAGGGCGTGAAGACGCTCCTCGTCTCCAATCCCGCGGCCGCCAGCGCGCTGAAGCAGGACTACCCCGAGTTCGGCGTGAAGCTGCCCTGCGACGTGAAGTGCACGGCCGCGCTCGTCGTCCAGTACAAGGTCAAGTTCGCGAAGGCCGCCGGCGAGGTGTACCCGCTCGCGGACGACTTCAAGAAGAACTACGAGAACTGCGGTTGCATGGAGAAGGCGCTCGCCGCGCTCAAGGCGACGTGCAAGCCGTTCGGCACGAACGACGAAGAGACGTACTGCTGCGGCGAAGGCGCGGTGGTGCTGGACAAGCTCCATCCCGAGCTCGTCAAGGCGCTCGCCGAGTACGTGGCCGCGCGCGCGGACGATCCGAAGAAAGATCGTTTCGTCGTGGCGTCGGCCTACGTGAAGAAGGCGCTGACGAAGTACGGCAAGCGCAACGTCGTCACCCTCGAGGAGCTCGCCGCGTCATGTCTGTGAAGCGCGTCGTCCCCGCGTTTCTGACACTCGCCTGCATGCTGGCCGCCGTCGGCGGCGTGCAGCGCGAGCGTCTGACGGATGGTTGGGAGTTCATGCGCGCGGACGGCTCCGCGGCCGAGACCAACTCCGCCGCGTGGCGCGCCGTGCGCGTGCCGCACGACTGGGGCGTGGAGAAGTCGTTCGACCCGGCCAAGCCCTACGGCGACGCCTACCTCGAACCGACCGGCATCGGCTGGTACCGGCGCACGTTCCGTCTCGATTCCGCGCGCGCGGCGTTCATCAAGTCCGGCGGACTCCTCTTCTTCGAGTCGAACGGCATGATGAGCCATTCGAAGGTGTGGGTGAACGGCGCGTACGTGGGCGGTTGGCCCTACGGCTACACCGCCTTCCGCTGCGACCTCACGCCGCACCTGAAGCTCGACGGCGAGAACACGCTCGTCGTGCGGTGCCACAACCACGTCGACTCCTCACGCTGGTACACGGGCGGCGGCATGTACCGCGAATGCCGCTTCGCGTTCTGTCCGTCCGACTACCTCATTCCCGGCTCCGTCGCGATCACCACGCCGGAAGTCACGAAGGCGCGGGCGACCGTCCACGTCGAATGGGAAATGTCGCAGTCCGGCAAGAAGTCGCGCACGTTCACCGTCGACTCCCCTCGTTTCTGGGACGTCGACGATCCCCATCTCTACACGCTCGACATCGAGGGCGAGACGTTCCGCTACGGCATCCGCACGATCGCGTTCTATCCAGACGCGCGCGGGTTCCAGCTGAACGGACGCCGCGTGCCGCTGAACGGCGTGTGCATCCACCACGACCTCGGCGTGCTCGGCGCGGCCTACAATCGCGCCGCGATGAAGCGCCGCTTCCTCAAGCTGAAGGAAGCCGGCGTGAACGCCATCCGCTGCTCGCACAACCCCGAGGACCCCGACTTCCTCGACCTCTGCGACGAGCTCGGCCTCCTCGTGAAGGACGAGGTGTTCGACGAGTGGCGCCATATTGGTTCGGCCGGCAAGCGGAAGAACGGCTACTCGAATCTCTTTGAGGCCTGGCACGAGCGCGACGTGCGCGCATGGGTGCGCGCCGACCGCAACCACCCCTCGGTGATCATGTGGTCGCTCGGCAACGAGATCTGCGACGGCCATCCGCGCATCGCCCCCACGAGCGAGTTCATCGTCACCGCGAAGATGCTCGACGCGATCGTCAAGAGCGAGGACCGCACGCGCCCGACGACGAACGCGAACAACGAAAAAGCCAACTCGACGAACGAGTACGGGCAGGTGCTCGACGTCTACGGTTTCAACTATTCCTGTTACATGTTTGACGCGTTCAAGAAGAAGAACCCGAACAAGCCGTTCTTCGGCTCCGAGACGCAGTGCGCGATCTCAAGCCGAGGCGCATATACCTTTCCCGTCAAATGGGGCTGG
>JAFRNO010000017.1 GCA_017430155.1 Kiritimatiellia bacterium
ACAGCGACCGCACTCCGCCACCTTCTTTGCAAACCGCGAAATCCGCGTTGCAAAACGCGCCGAAGAAGCCGGACGCACAACGAGAGGATCAGGAGCCCGCCGCGCTCCTAGGGCCGTTTTTGCGCGCCCTGCAAGGTGACTGCAAGATGATTGCAGAAGAAGTGGAAGAGCTTTTGAGGGACCCCACGCCCGAGAAGGCGCGCGCGCTCCTGGATAAGATACCCGATCTCGTGCCCGAGGATCCCGCGCTCGCGCCGCTCCTCGAGGAGGAAATGGCGAAAGCCTACGGCGAGGCGTTCACGCAGGGTGCGGGGGCGCAGCCCCCGGTCGTTGTCCAGAATGCCGGTACATCGGAAGGCGCGAAGAAGGGCTGGGAGACCCGCCGCAAGAACGGCTGGACGCCCGAACAGCTCGCGGCCAACAAGGCTACCGTTGATTCGCTGATAGCCGACCTCTCCAGGCGCGGCCCCAACAACTCGAAGGCGTGGAAAAACGAGCCAAAGGATCTCGGCGAAGTGTCGCAGGCGCTCGCCGACGAGATACACGCGGCCAATCCGGACATGAAGGTGAACGCCGGCACGATGCAGACCATCGATCAGGACCAGCTGAACCACGCGCTAGAGGAACACGGAGTAGGCAAGGAGACTCGGCCTAATCAGATCCCGATCACTGAGGAAGACCTGAAACGGATTCCTGATGTGCTTGCCGACTACGATGACATCAGGCGCGGTCTGGGCAAGGCAGACGGCAAGCAACAAGAGGGTGTGATATTCCGCAAGAAGTACGATGACGGCACGGTGTGCTGCGTGGAGATCGACTGGTTCCGCAGAAAGGACAACCGGCGCGAGCTGAAGTTCCAGACGATGTGGAAAGAGAAGCCGGAGGAGGTTGCAAGAAATGAATAGCACCGAATCTCTTACACGAACCCTGCCGGACAAGCCGACCAGATTCTTAACGCCCAAAGCGGTGGAAATGCCATTCGGTGCTTTCGCCGCACAGTCTACCACAACCCACTGACGAAAGGCAAGGTGAAAAAATGGCAAATTGGGATGAATCAAAACACCCACGCGATGACGATGGGAAATTCGGTGCCGGCGATGGCGGTGTAACACCCGCGTCGGAGCTGAAGAAGAAGTCCACGGCCGAGCTGGTGAAGATCAACCCGTGGGACGATGAGAAGACGCGGAGGATGAAGATGCGCCTTGCCAAGATGCACCAAGGCAATCAGGCAATCAAAGACGACATCGCCAAGCGCAAGGCACACATTGAGGATATGAAGCGGGACATTGCAAAAGGCGTCGCCAATGCAGCCGACTACGGCATTCACTACGGTGATCCGGTGGCGCTCAACTGGAGTCCTGCCGCGTCCGCACCGTCGGACGCGCCCATCCGCGTGCAGCTCTCGCCGTTCGGCGAGTTCACGCTGCGCGATGGCGGCAAGCGCAGCGGCACCGTGCAGCACTGCAGCCGCGCCGCGTTCGAGGCGATGGTCGCCAACTGGAAGGCCACGGGCGAACGCGACATCCTCGTGGACGTGGACCACGCATCCGCGACCGGAGGCTCAACCGAGGCCGCAGCCTGGGCGAAGAACCTGCGCGTGGAGGACGACGGCCTCTGCGCCGACTTCGAGCTCACGCCGAAGGGCCGCGAGCTCGTCGAGGGCAAGTGCTACCGCTTCGTCTCGCCGGGCTGGACGCTCGCGGACGACGGCACGCCGGTCGCGCTCTGCTCGGTGGCTCTCACCAATAGACCCAATCTCCCCGTGAAGCCGGTGGTCAACGCCGACGACGCGGGCGGCCGGGATCCCGACGATCCCACAACAGCAACAAAAGGAACAGAAATGGACCTGAAGAAAATCGCGGCCGCCCTCGGTCTCCCCGAAACGGCCACGGAAGATGAAGTCATCGCCGCCATCGCGTCGATGAAGGACGCCCAGGCGCAGGCCGCCGAAGAGGCCGCCAACGCCAAGGCCGAGGAGTTCGCGGCCAACGCCGTGAAGGCCGGCAAGATCGCCGAATCCTCGAAGGACGCCGTGAAGGCGGCGTACCGCTCGAACCCGGAGGTCGCTGAGGCGATGCTGAACTCCCTCGCGGCGCCCGCCGCGCCGAAGCAGCCGCTCCCGGACTTCGGCAAGGCGAAGCAGCCGCAGGCGCTCAACGCCGCCAAGCCCGGCGCGGACGCCGACCCGGTGGCCGTGTACAACGCCTACGTGGCGATGCCGGACGGCGCCGACAAGGACGCCTACCTCGCCGCCAACGCACAGGCAATCTCCGACGGCTTTGAGGCCGTCAGCAAGAAGTAAACACCCAACGCAAGAAGTAAACACCCAACGAAAGGAAAAAGAAAATGGCATCTACATTCGCAGGTCACGAGCTCTACTCCAGAAAGGCCCTGAAGTGCCTTCCGGCGCAGCTCGCATTCCTCGGCGCGTTCTCCACCGACATTTCCGGCGAGGTCCTCGGCGAGAAGTCGAAGTCCGTCGACGTGCCGCTCATCGAGATGGACGCCGCCGGCACGTTCAATCGCGCGAACAACAACTTCGCGCGTCCGGCGGGTGAACCCAAGACGGCGAAGGTGACGTTCGGCGAGCCGATCATCACGGGCTTCGCCGTCACGGCCGACCAGGCCAGCAAGATCGACAAGAAGTTCTGGGAGGGCAAGGCCGAGCTCAACGTGACGAGCGTGGCCGCCTCGGCGAGCGAGGCCGTCACCGGCCTCGTCACCGGCGAGAACTTCGTGAAGTCCGTCACCGGCGTCGGCGCGGCGTCCGCGTTCACGAAGAGCGGCGTCGCGAAGATCTGCGCCGCCGTCGAGGGCGCGACGAACAAGCTGCGCGTCAAGTTCTCGACGCTCGTGCTGAGCGGGGAGTACTTCTACTACCTCCTCGCGGGGCTTGACGCGGCCGTGTACGGCGGCGCGGAGGCGATCCGCGGCAACATCACCCTGCTTCCCGCCCTGGGCGGCGCGTCCATTTCCTGGAAGAGCAGCGACCCCGCCGTGATTTCCGATGAGGAGCAGGACGGCAAGGCCGCGGGCGTGGTCACCAGGCC
>JAFRNO010000123.1 GCA_017430155.1 Kiritimatiellia bacterium
CGCCAGTTCGGCCCCGGTTCCTTTGCGTGGATGAGCCGCACCTCGATCCCGCGTTTCACCATCCCCGCCAGCACCTCCAGAAACGGCACCATGTCGCGCCCACCGGCATCGACGTGCATATCCTTGATGTCGGCCGTTGCGATCCACAGCCGTTCCCGCGCCAGCGGTACAATCCCGCAGATGACGGACTCGTAGATGTCACGGTTGGAGAGGAAAGTGGTCATGCGATGAGCGACCGATAGGCATCCACATCTACTTGCCGGCGCGGATTTCGTAGAGGCGCGAGCCGATTTCGCGGACGGCCTCGACCGTCTCCCAGTACGGCGTGTCGCACACGTCCGTCCAGCCCACCTGCATGTTCTCGCCGTCGAAGCGGCCCGAGGTGGCCTGGTCGGAGAACTGGTGCCAGTGCACGCCCACGATCTGCGGATGTTCAAGCGACGTGCGCACGTAGTCCTTGTACGTCTGCGCGCGGTGTTGCTGGTCGCGGAGGAGGATGAGGCCGGGGCAGAACGGCCCGCGGTCGAGCGCGCCGAAGTGGAACTCGCCGATCATCACCGGCGCGTCCACGCCCTCCGGCAGCTTGAAGGCGCTCATCTCCTTACGGTAGACGTTGTAGCTGAGCACGTCGCAGTACTTCGCCGCGGCCTTCACGGTGAAGGCGGGCGCGCCGCCCGCCCAGCGGCAGCCGAGGTAGAGCTTGCCCGGGTTCGCGCGCTTCAGCTCCTCGCGGATGGTGCGGAAGTAGTTCTCGGCGATCTCGGCGGAGAACGCCTCCAGATCCGCACGCGCGCCGTCGATGTTCTTCGGTCCCTTCTTTTCCGTCAGGAAGGCGTCCCAGTCCGCGTAGGCGGTCTTCCACTTCGCGTTCAGCTTCGCGACGTCGCCGTACTTCACCTTCATCCGGTCGCGGAAGACAGCCTTGCATGGCTGGTCGGCCGGCGACTTGAGCGTCGAGAGCGCGAGCGAATGTGGCTGGCCCCAATGGTGCTCGTTGTCCACGAAGAATCCGAAGCACCACGGGTCGGCGAGTTCGGCGCGGTAGACCTCCGTCATGCGCCGCGCCTCGGCGCGGAAGGACGGGTCGAACGGGTCGCAGAACTCCCACCAGCCGCCCTTGTGGCCCGCGATCGGTCGCGCGTGGATCTCGAAGCGGTCCGTGTAGGGCGTGCGGTCCATCAGGCAGATGCGCTTGTCGGAGGAATTGGCGATCGTGTTGCAGCTCCAGCTGCGGAGACGGCGGTGCGCGAGGTCGGCCCACGTCTCGAACCATCTCTCGCCGTACTTCCGGCGGATGTTGGCGGCGGAGAAGTCGTACACGCGGTCGATGCCGCGCTTGCCGTAGTACGGCCAGAGGAGCGCGTCGCGCGTCTCGTAGAACGCGCCGAACACGGGGTCGCCCCGCGCGGGCAGCTCCTCGAACCAGCCGGCGCGGTCGCCGGCGGGCGTGGCGAGCGGCGTCATCGCGCTCGACGGCGTCACGCGCACGGGACCGTGGCTCCACCAGAGGTGCCCGTCGGGGTCGACGATCCACCACTTGCCGTTCCACTTCGTCGTGGAGAATCCGCCCGTCTTCGGCAGCTGCGGACCGTCCGCCCAGCCGCCCCACTTGTCCCAGCCCTTCGGGCCGGGATGCGCGACGAGGTCCTTTTCCTCCTTCGCGCGCTGGACGGCGAAGTCGGCGTCGGAATGCACCTTGTCCGGCCACTCGCCGTGCTTGAACTGTCCGTACTTGTCGATGTAAGGGAAGAAATCCTTCACCGTCAATTTCACCCACGGCGAGTCGTTCCGGGCGACTTTCCCGCGCGGACCCGCCTTCGCGACGATCTTCCTGACGCGCCACGTGTGCGGAAATTTCGGCTGGTTAATGTAGATTGCCACCTGCTTCACGGCGCGCGAATCGATCTGCCCGAACCCTCCAAGCGGTATCTTGCGCGTATGGAAGCTGTCGACAGACGCCCACGCGAGATACGGCAGCGCCCACGTGCGGAGCGGTTTGAGGCGCGCGGCAATCGCGTCAAGTTCCGGCAGGTCGGGAGGGAAGTCGGCCCCCAGAACCGCGCGCCGCTCGCCCTTGATGGGCAGCTTGAACACCTTGCTGCCCCTCCCGCTTCCGGGATTGCCGCCCTTGTTGAGGAGACGGAGCGTGTACTGGCCCCAGATGCCGCCGTCCACGAACTCCACCTCGATGCGGTTGCAGCCCGAAAGGTCCCAGTCGCCGTTCAGGCAGAAGCCGGGATACTTCTCGGACGGCTTCGTGACGACGGTCAGCAGGCCGTCGGCAAGCGTGAACGCCGCGTCGTCCTGCGCGTGCAGTTTCTTCGCGTCGGCGGTGGCGGCGTCGAACAGGACGACATCCGCGCCGACGGCGGGTACCGTCATCGCGACGGCCGCCAACAAGAGAAGGATAGGTTTTTTCATGCGGCTAGTATATCAAAAATTCATCAGGGGAGGGACGCGCTTTTGCGCGTCCTGTCGTCATCGCAGCCGCGGCAAGTTGCAGTTCCGCTTGTGGCGGAGAGCGCGAAATGGTAAAATGTGCACATGAAAAACAAGATCATTTTCTTGGCGACGGTTGCGTCGCTGCTCGCCATCGCCGGAACGGGCGCGGCGAAGAACCCGGATCCGCGCGTGCCGCTGGCCGACCCCTTCATCCTGTGCGAGAACGGCGTCTACTACGCCTACGGCACCTACCGCTCGAACGAGGGCATCGGCCTCGCCACCTCCACCGACCTCGTCCACTGGAAGATGGGCGAGGGCAAGGACGGTCTCGCCCTGCGCAAGGACGACTCGTTCGGCACGCGGCACTTCTGGGCGCCCGAGGTCTACCGCGTCGGCGGACGGTACGTGATGTTCTACTCGGCGGAGGAACACGTGTGCGCCGCCGAGGCGGACAACCCGCGCGGCCCGTTCCGCCAGAAGGAGAAGAAGCCGATCCTCGAACGGGGCGGCATCGACAACTCGCTCTTCCTCGACGACGACGGCCGCGCGTGGATGGTGTACGTGCATTTCGACAGGGGAAACGTCATCTGGCTCACTGAGATGGAGAAGGACTGCCTGCACGCGAAACCGGGCACGGCGCGGATGCTCTTCCGCGGGACGGAGCCGTGGGAGCGGATGAACCCGCGCTGCTCCGTCACAGAGGGGCCGTTCATCGTCAAGGTCGACGGCACGTACGTGCTCACCTACTCCGCCAACGACTACCGCGATCCCGACTACGCCGTGGGCGTGGCGACGGCCACGAACATCGAAGGCCCCTGGACCAAGTACGCCGGCAACCCGATCCTCCGACGGCACGGCGGGCTCGCGGGCACGGGGCACCATTCGCTCTTCAAGGACGCGGACGGCAAGTGGCGCATCGTGTTCCATGCGCACAGCGACGTCCGGCAGAAACCGATTCACCCCCGGCGCATGTACATCGCGGGGGTGACGTTCAAAAAGGAGAATGGCGTCCCGATACCCGTCGTGGACGCCACTCACACGCGCTGCGTCGTGGATCCGTAACGCAACGCCGACCTTTCACGCCCCTCAGGGCAGCTCTTTCACGAAGATGTTGCGGAACTCGACCGGATCGCCGTGGCACTGGAGCTCGAAACGGTCACACGCCGGGATGCCCTTCTTCGGGTCGCGGCAGTTCTGATAGACGATGTTGTCTACCACCTTCACTCCGTTGAGCCACACGCTCACGCGGTCGCCCACGATGCGCATCCGGCAGGTGTTCCAGTCGCCGATCGGGTTGTCGGCGCACACGGTGGCGGCGAAGAGCTCGTCCGGGTTGTTCCAGATGCAGCCCGAGCCAAGGCCGTTCCACATGTTGGGATCCCAGATCTGCACCTGCGGCATGCCGCGCAGGTAGAAGCCGGAGTCGCCGTACACGCGCAGGAGACGCCAGTCGGCGTAGATCTCCACGTTGCCATAGTCCTTCGCGGCGGCGAGCGAGTAGCCGCCCTCCAGCCCGTCGAAGAAGAGCACGCCGTCGCGCACGTGCCAGTGCTCCTTCATGAGCGCGTCGGCCTTCGCCTGAAGTTCCCTGACCTTCTCCGGCTTCATCTCGCGGCGCACGAACGGGTCGTTGAACTTCTCCTCGCGCGAGCAGCCGCGCCAGCCGGAGAGGTCCTTGCCGTTGAAGAGCGAGGTGAAGCCGGCGGGCGCCTGCGCGAGTCCGTCGGCGGCGAGCGAGTAGTCCTCGCCCACGAACTTGATGCGCACGTTGCGCGCGCCGGGACGGAGCCACTTGCGCCAGTTGCGCCCGGGAACGAACCGCTTCTGCTTCTTCAGCACGCCGTCCTCCACCACGGTGACGGAGTCCTTGAGCTGCCGCACCTCGGTGAACAGCCAGCGCTGGAAGACCTTCCGGCTGTCGGTGTACGGTTCCACCGAGGGCTGCTCGTAGCGGATGATGTACCAGTCGCTCGGCGCGTCGGCGGCCACCTGTTGTCCGTCGAGGTAGGTGAAGCCCTCGGCGTCGGTCTTGGCATTATCCCCGCACATGCAGCAGCAGCCACCAAG
>JAFRNO010000124.1 GCA_017430155.1 Kiritimatiellia bacterium
GGCGAGTCGATCGTCATGCGTATTCTCGACAAGTCGAACCTCGCGCTCGGCCTGCCGCAGCTCGGCTTCCTCTCCGACGACCAGAGCAAGTTCGAGCGGCTCATCCACCTCTCCGACGGCGTGGTGCTCGTGACCGGGCCGACCGGCTCGGGCAAGACGACGACGCTGTACGCCTGCCTCGGGCAGATCAACACGCCCGACAAGAAGATCATCACCGTGGAGGACCCGGTCGAATACCAGATGAGCGGCATCAACCAGGTGCAGGTGAACCGCGACGTGGGCCTCGACTTCTCGGCCGCCCTGCGCTCCATCCTGCGTCAGGCGCCGAACATCGTGATGATCGGCGAGATCCGCGACTCGGAGACGGCCGACATCGCGATGGAGGCGGCGCTCACCGGCCACCTCGTGTTCTCCACCCTGCACACCAACGACGCGCCGAGCGCCGTGACGCGTCTGACGGATATGGGCGTGAAGCCCTTCCTCGTCGCGTCCGCCGTGCGCGCCGCGATGGCCCAGCGCCTCGTGCGCGCCATCTGCACGAACTGCAAGGAGTCGTACGTGCCGACGGAGCGCGACATGAAGATGCTCGGCGCGATCGCCAAGACCGCCCCCGAGCGCATGTACATCGGCCGCGGCTGCTCGAAGTGCAACGGCGGCTACAAGGGCCGAAAGGGCATCTTCGAGATCTTTGAGATCGACGACACCATCCAGCGTCTGATCTTCGACCACGCGCCTTCCTCCGTGCTGCGCGAGCGCGCCCGCGAGATGGGCATGCGCACGCTGCGCGAAGACGGCATGCTCAAGGTCGCCTCGGGCATGACCTCCCCGAAGGAGGTCCTCCAGGCCACCATGGGCGACGCGGACTAAGGAAAGGAGAAACATGGCAACCGAAATCACGATGAAGGAGCTGCTGCAGGCGACGATCGACGAAGGCGCGAGCGACCTGCACGTGCGCGCGTTCATGCCACCCGAGCTCCGCGTCCACGGCGAACTCGTCGCCATCGCCGACGAGTCGTTCACGGAAGAGGACACGTTCAAACTCTGCCACGAGATGATGACCCCCGAGCAGGTCGCCGATGTCGAGAAGAACGGCGGCGTGGACTTCGCGCTCGCGCACGAGGACGGCACGCGCTTCCGCGTCTCCGTGTTCAAGGAGCGCAAGCGCTGGGGCAGCGTGCTCCGCATGATTCCCTCCTCCCTGCTCACCCTCGAGCAGATCGGCCTCCCCTCGACGGTGAAGGAACTCCTCTTCAAACCGCGCGGGCTCATCCTCGTGACCGGACCGACCGGCTCGGGAAAGTCCACCACCCTCGCCTCGATGATCGACATCATCAACCGCGAGCGCGGCGTGCACATCATCACGATTGAGGACCCGATCGAATTCTACCACACCTCGCGCAAGTCGCTCGTCACCCAGCGCGAGGTCGGCTCGGACGTGCCGAGCTTCGCCGAGGCCATCCGTCGCGCCCTCCGCCAGGACCCCGACGTGATCCTCGTGGGCGAAATGCGCGACCTCGAGACGATCAGCGCGGCCATCACCGCCGCCGAAACGGGCCACCTCGTGTTCGGCACGCTCCACACGACCGGCGCGGCCGAGACGATCGACCGTATCGTCGACGCATTCCCCACCGACCAGCAGGAGCAGGTGCGCACGCAGCTCTCCGTGGGCCTGCAGGCCGTGATCTCGCAGATCCTCCTGCCGAAGCTCGACGCGAACGGCGAGGTGCACGGCCGAATCGCCGCGTTCGAGATCATGCTCGCCACGCCCTCCATCCGCAGCCGCATCCGCGACAACAAGACCTTCCAGATCAGCTCCGACATCCAGACCGGCGCGAAGTTCGGCATGGTCACGCTCGATGCCTGCCTCATGGGGCACTACAAGAACGGGCTCATCTCCTACGACGAGCTCATCACGAAGAGCCAGGACCCCGACACCGTGGTCGCCAAGCTCAAGGAAGAAATGGGGCGTCGCTAAATGGCAGATTCATTCGATCCGTTGCTCGATCTCCTCGTCAAGAACGGCGTCCTCGACCAGGAAGCCGTCGAGACGATCCGCGAGGAACAGCGTAACGCCGCCGGCAAGACGGTGCGCGAAATCGTCGTGGACGGCGGCTACATCGACGAGGACAGCCTCCTCGGCATGATGGCCGCCTACCAGGGTTGCGAGGTCATCGACCTCGCGAACATGGAGCTGACCGACGACGTGGTGAACGCCATCCCCGCCTCCATCGCCCGCATGTACAACGTGCTGTGCGTGGCCGTGGACGACACGTCCGTCACCCTCGCCACCTCCAACCTCGTCGACCCCCGCGTCTCCGACGAGGTGACGTTCGCCCTCTCCAAGGAGGTGCGCTTCGTCATGGCGCGCGAGAAGGACCTCAACGACCGCATCTCCCAGCACTACGGCGACTCCTCCGACTCCGTCGCCGACATGCTCAAGAGCCTCGGCGAGGGCATGGACGCCGACGAGTCCCTGAAGGGCGACCCGAACGACGTCGCCGCCCTCGACGCCGCCGCGAACTCGAACGCCGTCGTCAAGTTCGTCAACATGATCCTCTACCAGGGCGTCGTGGACCGCGCGGCCGACATCCACATCGAGCCGTTCGAGAAGGATTTCAAGATCCGCTACCGCGTGGACGGCGCGCTCTACGAGGTGAAGGCGCCGGACGTCTCCATGGCCCCCGCCATCATCTCGCGCGTCAAGATCATGGCGAACCTCAACATCGCCGAACGCCGCGTGCCGCAGGACGGCCGCATCGCGATCACCGTCGCGGGCCGCCCCGTCGACCTCCGCGTGTCGTGTCTGCCCACCACGCACGGCGAGTCCGTGGTTATGCGTATTCTCGACCAGAGCGCCACGTCCCTCGACCTTGAAAACGTGGGCCTTGCCGAAGACGTCTACGAACAGCTCACGATCGACATCGAGAAGCCGAACGGCATCATCGTGGTGACAGGCCCGACTGGCTCGGGCAAGACCACGACGCTCTACTCCGTCCTCCGCCGCATCAACTCCATCGAGTCGAAGCTCCTCACCGCCGAGGAACCTGTCGAATACGACGTGGACGGCATCGTGCAGGTGCCGATCAACCACGAAGTCGGCAACACGTTCCCGAAGGTGCTGCGCGCCTTCCTGCGTCAGGACCCCGACATCATGCTCATCGGCGAGATCCGCGACCTCGAGACCGCCGAGGTGGCCATCCAGGCCGCGCTCACCGGCCACCTCGTGTTCTCCACCCTCCACACGAACGACGCCGCCGGCGCCGTCATGCGTTTCGTGGACATGAACGTGGCCCCGTACATGGTGGCGTCCACGCTCGAGGCCGTGCTCGGCCAGCGACTTCTGCGTACCTGCTGCCGCGAGTGCAAGACGCCCTACGAACCCGACGACGAGACGCTCGACCGCATCAACCTCACGCGTGATGAGATCGGCGGTCGCCCGTTCTACTTCGGCAAGGGCTGCAAGACCTGCAACGGCACGGGCTACAAGGGACGTAAGGCGATCTTCGAGTACCTCCGCGTGACGAACCCGATCCGCGAGCTCATCAACGCGCGCTCGCCGACCCTCATCATCCGCGAGAAGGCCCGCGAACTCGGCATGCGCACCATGCGCGAGGACGGCGTGCGCTCCATCCTCGACGGCTACACCACGGTCGACGAAGTTCTTCGCTACACCTGATTTTTTTGGTACACTGTCTGCATTGTTCAACCCAGACAGAGGATACCAATGAAGACGAAACACGTTGTCGCACTGGCCGCGTGCACTCTTGGCGCGTGCGCGCTTTTCGCCGGCGAAGATCTCGCCCGCCACGTCGATCCGTTCATCGGCACGAAGGGCACTGCGCACTGCTACCCCAACGCGACCACGCCATTCGGCCTCGTCCAGCCCGGCCCCGCGTCCGGTACCGGCGAATGGGCCTACACGGGCGGATACCAGTTTGAGGATCCGAAGCTCTACGGTTTCCACCAGACCGCCATCAGCGGCACGGGGTGCTGCGACCTCGGCGACCTGCTCGTCCAGCCGTTCACCGGTCCCGCTGTGCGCGCCGACCACTACCAGTTCGCGAAGTCTGCGGAGAAGGCGTCGCCCGGCTACTACGCCGTGACGTATCCCGAGACCGCCATCAAGACGGAAGTCACCGCCGCGCCGCACGTTGCATTCTATCGCTTCACGTTCGCGAAGGGCGGACCCGCCCACGTGCTGCTCGACCTCCAGTGGGGCGTCGTCGGCAGGAACGGCCTGACCGCGCACGTCCTCGCGAGCGAGATTGACTTCCCTGACGACCGCACCGTCACGGGACACAACGAGACCTCCCATTGGGTCCGGCGCGACTGGTACTACGCGATCGCGTTCGACCGCGCGGTGAAGGCGCGCGCAAAGCTGGCCCCGCGCGATCCGCGCGAGAAGGGAATGCGTTGGGTGCTCGACTTCGACGTGCAGCCCGGCGAGACGATTCTCATGAAGGTCGCCCTCTCGTCGCAGTCCGTCGCCGGCGCGCAGGCGAACCTCGCCGCCGAGGTCCCGGGCTGGGACTTCGACGCCGTCCACGCCCGTGCCCGCGCGCAGTGGAACGACCTCTTCGCCCGCGCGCAGGCTTCCGGCACCGACGAGCAGAAGAAGACGTTCTACACCTCTTTCTACCACCTCTGCCTCTCGCCGAACAACATCTCCGACGTCGGCGCCCCGCGCGACTTCGGCACGCTCTCGCTCTGGGACACCTTCCGCGCCGCCCACCCGCTCTACACGATCCTCTGTCCCGAACTCGTGCCCGA
>JAFRNO010000125.1 GCA_017430155.1 Kiritimatiellia bacterium
ACCTGAGCTTCGGCGAGTACTATCACAACATCGACATGTCGCAGGTTGACCCTCAGGATTGTCCGGCGAACGGACACATCAGTCGGTGGCTTCAGTTTGTTGGCCCGAGCACAAAGGATGTTGTCGGAAATGTGAAACCTACCGGCTCCTACACGACGCTGACCGGCTGCAAGTACTGCATCATGGTGTTCGGTTCGCAGTTCGGCGGCGGCAAGTCCCTCCTTGGCGACCAGAACGATGATGTCGCGCCGACCAATCATGGCAACATGGCGCGCGGCGGCAGCGCTCTCAACTACGACTGGTTTGCCTACGCGGGATACTCCATCACGGTGGACGGGGTTCCTGCCAAGAGGACCGACAAGCCGAGCGGCGGGTGGCAGATCGTGTCGATCGGTCACGGAACGCCTCGACGGCGGTGGACGCGATCACAATCGACCGCGCGGTGACGATCGACGCCACCTGCGCGGTCAAGGTAACGCTGAAAGGACAGGCGAAGGCGGGCACCTACACGCTCTTGACGGTGCCGTCTGGCGCGCTCGTGGGGAAGACTTTTGCCCTCACGCTCGTGAACGAGACCGGGAAGAGCGCGTCGGCGAAGCTCGTCACATCGGACACGATGCTCTCCCTCGAAATCCTCTCGCAGGGCACGGTGTTCATGGTGCGGTAGCCGCCACACGTACAAAAGCAGATCGCGAGGTGAAGAAATGGCGGCGTGGGAATCGAATCTCGGTGCATTCGCCTGTTTTGTCTGGGCGGGCGCGGCCCTGGCAGCAGTTGGGCCAGATGTCGGCGCGGCGGCGAAACCGCAGGCCGCTCCCGATCTCCAGTCCCTGGTCGATGCAGCGGCCGCGCCTGACGGGACGGGCGTCGTGAACGTTCCGGCCGGCGTGTACGAACTGAAGCGTCCGCTGATGGTGACGAACTGGGTCTCCCTGGCGCTGCATCCACACGCGGTGCTGCGCGCGGCGGCCGACATGGATTTCCTGGTCGTGTGGGACGGACAGTGGAAACGTGAGCTTGAGGACCTGTGGCGGCGCGACAACCGGTTCATCACGGGCGGCGTGCTGGACGGGGCGGGCCGGGCGTCCTGCCTGCTGCTCACGAACTGCTGGCACTTCACGCTGCGGGACGTGGCGTTCTACGACGGACGCGAATACGGGATGCTCATGCGAAAGGGCAACGAGGTCTTCGGGACGGGCCTGACGTTCCGCACGAAGATGCTCGGACTGGAGGGCAACACCGCGTTGCGCGTGGACGCGAGCGACAACCATTTCACGGACGTCGTGGCCATCGACTACACGACCGGCATACACGTCGACTGGGGCGCGAACCGGCTGACGCGCTGCCACGTCTGGAACGGCAGCCTGCGCGCGAAATCGCCGGACTACCCGCCCGATGCGCTGGAGCGTACCGTGGCGTTCCGCATCGACGGCTCCGGACACATCCTGCGCGACTGCTATGCCGACAGCGCGAAGATCGGCTACCTGATCGGCGGAAAGGGCATGCGTCTGTTCGGTTGCTCCTACTACAACAACCGGAAGATGACCGGCCTTGACGGCATGACGGTGGTCAGGACGTCCGGAGAGACGGCGAGCGCGCTGATCCTCGGGGGCAGTTTCGTCAAAAGCGCCCCCAACATGACGCTGGAGGACGGCCCGGGGCGGGTCGTCTGGCGCGACTGCCTGTATCCGGGCTGGAAGGCGGACAACCTTCCCGCGAACGCCATGCGCGTGCCGTCCAATCTCGATTTCGAGGAAGGAGCCAAGTACTGGCGCGTTCCCCGGACGAAGTGGCGCGTGGCGGACGGCGCAGGTCGTGGCGGCTCGAAGGGCATGGTGTGCGAGAACGACGATCCGCGCTCCTACTCGTTCCCGGGTCAGCGCATCGCCCTCGAGGGCGGCGCCGTGTACCGCTTCGGATGCTGGGTGAAGGCGGAAAAGGTCATGAAGGACGGAAAGGCGATCCTCCCCTCGGTGTCGCTGGACTGGTCGGACGCTAACGGCAAATGGCTGTCCGCCGCGTACGCGTATCCCGTGGCCAGCAACGAGCCCAATACGGACGGCTGGGTCCGCTACGAGGGCGTGACCTCGCCCCTGCCGGATGAAGCGGTGAGCGGTACGCTGCTCTGCTTCCTGCCCCGTGGCGCCACCGGCAAGGTCCAGTTCGACGATTATTTCTTCAAGTCCGAGGACGCGCACCCGGTCGATTGGCTGATGTCGTCTGCCTACCGCAACACCGCCCCTGACGGGACGGTGACCTTCCACGCCAGCCTGTACATCAACAAGGTCAAGCATCCGCTGGACAGCCTTGTCCCGCAGTTCATCTACAAGGCGAACGACGGCCGGACGGTGACCGTCGCGCCCGACGAGATGTCGCCCCGAGCCGCGTCGGTCGCGATTCCCGTCGAGCGGATGGCGGAAGGTCCGCAGACGGTGGCGTTCGCGCTGTGCAACCGCGCCGACGGCAAGGAGCTGGGGCGTGCCGAATGCACGTTCACGCGCGGAACGGTCGTGCGCCACGTCGCGTTCGACAGGCACAAGCGTACGCTCGTGGACGGCAAGCCCTTTCTGCCGCTGGGGATGTACGCGTCCGTCCTCTCCGACGAGGCGATCTCCAAGTTCACGAACGGCGTGTTCAACTGCATCATGCCGTACAATCCCAAGCGTGAGCAGCTGGACGCCGCGCACGCCGCGGGGCTGAAGGTGATCTACAGCGTCAAGGACATGGTGTGGGGCAGCAAGTTCGTGCGCAAGGGGATGGAGACGCGCGAGAAGTCGCTGGCGGCCATCCGCGAGGTGGTGGAGGCGGTCAAGGGACATCCCGCCCTGCTGGCGTGGTACGTCAACGACGAAGCGCCGGAGCGCCAGATCGGTCCGCTGCGCGAGATCAACGAGATGATCCACGCGCTCGACCCCGACCATCCCACGTGGGCCGTCACCGACAAGCCCTGGCACGTCCGGCCCTTCGTCGGCTCGTACGACTGCATCGGCATGGACCCGTATCCGATCGGCAACAACCGCGGCGGCATCGACATCGCGGGCGGCTGGGCGCTCGAGGCGCGCGCGGGATCCTTCGACGTGGTGCCGATGTGGCACGTGCCGCAGTGCTTCAACTGGAAATGGTACCGTGGTTCGGTGACCAATCCCGAGTTCCGCTTCCCCACGCGGGAGGAGCTCGATTCGATGTTCTGGCAGGCGATCGCCGCCGGCGCGAACGGACTCGTGCCGTACGCGTTCCACGCGATGCAGAAGAATCTCAAGGGGGCGGACTACGACAAGGCGATGGGCGACGTGAAGGCCGTGATGGCGTCCGTCAAGCGGCGCGAGGCGATCATCCTCTCCGATCCCGGCCCATCGGCGACCGCCGACGCCACGAACCTGCTGTGCCGCACGTGGACGACGGCCGACGGCGAGACGTGGCTGCTTCTCAGCAACGCCAACCGCACGAAGGTGACGGCCACGGTCAAGCTGGGCGCGTCCTTCCGCGAAGCCGCGCCGGAGGCGGGCGTGTCGGCCACGCTTACCTCGCC
>JAFRNO010000126.1 GCA_017430155.1 Kiritimatiellia bacterium
GACGTCGAACCGCCGCCAGTCGACAAGTTTCTTGCCGAGGTAGCCCACCATGGCGAAATGCCCCTTGACGCCTTCCGAGGCGAGCACGTTCGCCATGTCGCGTATCGCGTCGGAACTGCGGGGCTGTATGAAGTCCTCGGTGTCGAAGAAGAACACGACCTTGGTCGGCTCGGCGGCAGCCGCGGAAAGCGCCGCAGCCAACAGGACTGATCTCAGAATTTTCGCATGTACTTTCATATCCAGCCGCCATCTTGGCGGCGCACGGGGAAGTCAGCGGAAGAGGATCGTCATGCCCCTTGGGGTCGCGGTGGCGTATACCACCAGACCGGCCGCCGTCGCTTTCGTCGCAACCTCGATCTTGTATCTACTGCCCAACGCCGGGGCCACGATCTGAACAGACGAGGTGTCGAACGCCGTCGCGTTCGCTAACGTGAAGACGTTCGCCTCGATCTTCCCGCTGGAAGGCGCGTCAAAGGCGGCGAGTTCGACGTTCAGCACGCCAGACCCCGACAAGTCAAAGGGATCGGCGGGCGCGAGCGTCACGCCGTCCGCCGTCTCGATGCGCAGGATGCCGTCGGCGAACGGCTTGATCGTGCCCGTTCCCAGCGCGTCCTTGTTGCGGACCACGAGCTTGCCCTCCTTGGGCTGGACGACGCCGGAGAACGTGGCATTTGTCGCATCAAGCACCAAGTTGCCGTCACCGGACTTGCGCAACGACCCATCACCCGTGATCACGTTCTGGATCGTCAGCGTGTTGCCGGCCGTGACCTGGAAGTTGCCGCCGCCTTTGGAGTAATTGGCGGGGTTGTCCGGCGCCTGCAGGGTGATGCCCCGCGTCGGGTCGGAGAGCGTGTACGTGGAATTGCAGTAGAAGGTTCCGTTGCTGGAAAGGATGAGACGGTCGGCTGCGAAGGCGTCGGCCAGCCCGCCGAGCGCCGTCTCGTTCGCGAACTCCGCCAGAATCGTTTCCTGATGGATTGTAATCTTGCCCTTGTAGGCGGAGTTGTCGCCATTGATGACGAACTTGCCGCCGGTGAAGGTGTCTGAACTAACCGCCGGCCCCTTGGTGTAGCAGCGGAAACGCACCCTCGCGTCGTTGCCGCCGACAAGACTCGCGCCCAGCGTGAGCTGGCGCGCGGAGGCGCCACCTTCAATCATGAAATCAAGCGGTTTTGCCGTCGTGGAGTAGACGCTCAAGCCCCCCTGCAACTGGTTCAAAAGATTGCTGGTCCGCGTGGAGAAGCGCGCCCCGGGGTAGGCACGGAGGTCGTTGACCACTGCCTTCACGCCGCAGATCGAGAAATCGCCGCCTTCCTGCACGGAAAGCGAGCGTCCCTTGAAGGGACTGGCGTCCACATAGCAACGCAGAAGCTGGCCGTTCGGGACGATGTAGTCGTGATCGGCGTCCGGCGCCTGCTTGTTGTCCCAGTTGGTCCCGCGATCAAAGGACGAACCAGTTAGGCCCCCGGAGTCCAACCCCTTCAGATAGACGGGCATGGTGCAGGTGCGGGTGAAGAAGAGGTAATTCGTGCCGTCCGCATCCTGCTCGATGGACAGCTCGCCCGTGACGATGTTGTCGAGGCTGGCGTCCTGGATGCGCCAGGTGAAGTCGTCAACCGTGAGCCCGCCTGCGGTGCCGAGGTTCGCCGCCGTCAGGATACGCCCCTTGACGACGCCATTCGTGCCGGACGGGAAGCTGTCGAACTCAATCTCGACGGGATCTGCGCCCTTTGTCAGGTTCCCCTTCACGCGGACGAGGTCGGAGGTGACCGAACCGTCCTCCTGCTGGTAGAGCGAGGCGATGATGCGCACGCCGTTCGTGGCGGTCAGCGACTCCATGCCGAGCGTACCGACGACCTTCGCATTGACTCCCGGCGAGAGCGAGCTTTTCGCCTGGATGGTGACAGGGCCGATGTTCTCGCACCAGCCGGCTATCATCGATGCCCCGGCGGCGACAACGGGAATCTCCGTCTGGCTATAGTCCGCGAGGAAGCGCAGCGTGGCGCTCGTGCATGCTTGAACCTGCGCAATTCCCGAAAGGTTCACGTCGTTCAACGCGATCGCGCCGTTCCTACTCAAGATTTCAAGCGTGTCGTTTCCCGTCGCGCCCTTGATCTCGACGCCTCCGCCAAGGTAAAGGCCCGCCGTACTGCCGCCGAGCGGCAGCTCCTCGTTCGCGGGACCGGCGGAATACGAGCCGATCCGGCCCGCCCCGCTGATCGTGATCGAATAGGCTGTGTTGGTGAAGATCAAGCCGCCCTGGCCCATGAAGCCGCCGCCGCCCTGCAACCTGATGACGGAACCGTGCGCCGCCGTGTCGCCCTCGCCCAGCGCCTTCAGGTCCTGCACCACGAGGTAGGCATCGTAATTGGCAGAGAGAAATCGGCCGAGGTAGCTACCACAGTTGCCGGTCTCGTTCGTGGCGTAGAGGAATGCGTAGCTGGGGTGCGTCGCGCTGAGCGAACCATCGCCGGGGTTCTGGCCGATCTTGAGGACCGCATCTTCGCCGCCGACCAGCTCGCCGCGGAGAACGACGCTGCGCGAGTTGCCGGTCAAGCCGATCAGCGGCGGGTACGCCTCCGTCCCGAGGACCGTAATCTTGCCGATGATAGTCTGCGTGCTGCTGGAGTTCCCGTTCCAGACGCGGCTCTGATTGTAGAGGCGCAGGTCATTGATCGTGAACTGCGCGTTGTTCACCTTCAGGTTCAGGTAACCGTTGTCGAGCGTCAGCGAACGACCGCCGAACACGCCATTCACCGGAACGGTATCCGTACGGAGCTGTTTCGCGCCCTGTACGATGTAGTCTGCGTCGCCATGCGGCGCATTCCCGTCGCTCCAGTGCGCGCCGTTCACGAACGAACTGGGGTCCGAGGCCACGTCCGCCGTCTTCAGGTAGATGTAGTCCGTCAAGTCCGTGATGGTCTCGCCGAACGCCGCGCACGCGCACGCCATGCAGCAAGCGAGAACTCGGCCCAATGCGTTAGACGCACCGAAACGGTTGTATTTGATTCTCTTCATTGTTGAGTCCTCTCACTGGAACAGGATGACGGTGCCGAAGGCCGGAATGTAGCATTCGTAGCAGCCGATGTCGACACGGGCGCTAAGCACGCGGTTCGTTCCCGAGAGATCGCGTGCCGTGGACATCCAGTCCTGCGCCAGCCCCGCGTCGATGGCCGGCGAACCGGACTTGGGCATGTAGTACGGGTAGCGGCCGTCCCGGATGTTCTTCGCGAACATCGGGTCGGCGCACACGACATTGCCGCCCTTGTCCTCCCACGGGAGCGTCCCGTCGGACACGCCGTAGAGACAGTTCTGCAGCGTCACGCCCGGGTCGAGCGCGCCCGAGAGATCCGCCACCGCGCCGCTTTTGACCTTGTTGTTGTGGAAGATGCAGTTCACGAAATCGAAGTCGTTCGTCTTGTGCACACCATTGAAGCCAAAGATGCCGTCCGTGGCCACCGCATTGTCGGCAAACGTGCAGTTCACCATCGACCCGCGGATGGCACCTCGGTAGTCAGAAGCCCCTCCGGGCCGATACAAATACCGGTAGAACATCCCGTATTTGAGCGTGGAAC
>JAFRNO010000127.1 GCA_017430155.1 Kiritimatiellia bacterium
ATCGGCTCGCCTTGCGCACGGACGCGGCGAAATCGACGCCGTTCACGGCGTCTCCCAGGATGACCGAGGCGAACACGTCGCCCGTGCCGCTCCGGTCGGCGCCGATCCTAGGCTCCACGCAGAGCGACGTGCCGCGTCCCGCTTCGTAAATGAAGTTCACGAGCGTGTCGCCGCGCGGGATGCCGGAGACGACGATTCGGCCGGCATGGCGCGCGGCGAGCTTTTCGCAGAGCGCGGTCAGCTCGGCGTCCGCGATGTCCGTGCGGTAGGGTTCGTCCGCGAGGAAACACGCTTCGGTCAGGTTGGGCGTCAGGATGTCCGCGACGTCGAGGAATCCCCGCATCGACTCGGCGAGTCCCTGGTCGTAGGTGGGGTAGAGCTTCCCGTAGTCACCCATGACGGGGTCGACGCAGACCGTCGTCTCGGGCATGCGGAACGCCGCGAGGAACCGCAGGACGAAGTCGACCTGCTCGTGCGAGCCGAGGAATCCGGTCTGGATCGCGTTGAAGCGCAGGTTGAGCTTGCGCCATTCGGCGATGTAGTCGTCCAGATGGGGCGTGTTGTCCGTCCACGCGAACGAGTCGAAGCCCGTGTGGATGGTGAAGAAGGCTGTCGGCACGGGGCAGCACTGCACCTTCATCGCCGAGAGGATCGGGATGGTCACGGCGAGCGAGCACCTCCCGAAGCTCGTGAAGTCGTTGATGACCGCAGCCTTCTTCTGCGTGTTGTGGTTGACGTCGCTGTCCATGAGTTTAGCTCTTTCTGATGGGGAGAGGTAATTTCAAAACCACTGAATACACGGAATACACGGAATCATAATTCCCGATTATATGCCTGTTTCTGTGTATTCCGTGGTTCATAGAAAAGTTCTTCAAGGAGTTTTGTAACTGGCTCGGGGGGCAAGTATGTCAGATGGTTGGCTGCAAGGGCAGTCTAGCGCATGGTTCTCCTCAGGTAGTCGGCAAACATCGGGACTGTGTAGGCGATTCCGCCGTATGCGGGGGAATACACCATGCCTTTCTTGATCAGCGATGAGCGTACGGGGGATATCGCGCTCTGCGGACGCCCCATCCTGTCCGCGACATCAGACATCGTGATTGTCTTGTCCTGCGGGAACTCCGCCATCGCACGAAGGAACTCCTTTTCCCGATTGGAGATGCGGTCAAAGCGCACATCGAAAAAGTTGGTGTCCAACCGTTGCTGGACATTGGGAGCTATGCGGCGCACATCATGGGCGGATATCGGGGATGTCTCGGCGATGTTCCATATCTGGTAACCGTACTCCTGAAGAAAATAAGGATACCCTTTCGTGCTTTCAAACACTTCTGTGATCGCATCTGGCTCGATGTCGAGTCCGTTGTTGTTGAGCGGCACGGTTATCGCCAGATCGACATCTTCTTTGCCGAGAGCTCCAATCTCGGCATAGTTGAACATCCGTTCTGCGTATGTCTTGCTCTTCCCCACGAGGGCGCGGATGGAGGGAAGTCCGGATCCGACCAGATACAGCGGCAACGACTCCTGTGCGGCAAAATGCAGTGCGACGATGATTCCCCTCATCGCCTCAATCTGCAGGTTCTGCAGCTCGTCGACATACATCCCGAACGCCGTGTTTGAATCCTTCGCCGCTCGCGCACACGCCAAAAGCACTTCCGAAAGGTCGAGTTCCAGCTTTCCGGTGGTCGCACTGTCGCGGGACGCTTCGACCGTTATCCCGAACTCGCCTATGTTGAGCGAGAACGTCTTAACGAAATTTCTGAGGGTGCAAAAGGCATGGTTGACGGAATTTTTCACCTTGCTGGCAAAGTCTATCGCACAAAGCGCATCCTTGACGCGAAGGGCCAGTTCCTCAAAATCGCTTTGTGCGTTGCGTACCTCGATTACCACAGGAACTACGCCGGCGCGTTTGGCGTTTTCTGCAAGATGTTTCAGCAGCACCGTCTTGCCAACGCCGCGCAAACCAATCAACAGCAGACTTTTTTCATAACGGCCGAGAAGAAAACGCCCAGCAAGAACCCGTCCGTCATCGATGACCGATGACCGTCCGGCGAGTTCCGGTGGCAAGGCACCAGCTCCCGGCGTAAATGGATTTCTCAATCTGTCCATACGTGATCTCCGTCGATTCATAACGACTTATAAGGACTTATACGGCATTATATAGGGGGGTGGCGTATAAGTGAGTATAAGTTGTTATAAGTTCGCGGGTATGGTACCATAATCATGGACGAGCGTCAATCCCCGACAGATGATGATTTACGGTTCGGAGAAAGTGCGTGCGGAGCCGTCGGAGAGGAGGAGGGTGTAGTCTCTCGCGGCGGCATCGGCTGCGGCTTGCACGTTGGCGAGGCGCACGGACGTGCCGCGCGTGGGCATGAACACCGTGACGAGGCGCCGTTCGCCGGTGAACGAGCCGCACAGCGTGGGCGTGTGGATGGCGCGGTGCTCGTGTTCGTCGCCCGTGTGGATGGGCAGCCACCCCTGGTACTCCGGCTGGTGCTGGCCCATCTTGTCCACGAGCCCCGCCTGCGAGAACGCGCCCGTCAGCCACACGTCGCCGCCGAAGTCCGCGGAGAAGGAATCCGCGCGCCCCTCGTACGTGCAGTCCTCCAGATGCCAGAGCTGCTCGAAGGCGTGTTGCTGCCCGTCGGTGGCGGAGAGCCGGTCCACGACCACGAAGAAGGGCGGCAGGCCCGATTCGGCCTTGTGGAAGATGAGGCGACGCGTATGGCGCACGGGGATCTTCGCCGGACCGTAGCCGTCATCATACACGGCCTCCGCCCAGTCGCGCGTCGGCGTGGTGCGGAACACGAGGTCGGACTTCCGGGTGATGTCCTCGTCCTTCCAGCGATAGCCCGTGTGGCGGTTCTGGTCGAGGCCGTCGATGCGGACCGTGTTGTGCGCGCGCGTGGAGAGCACGTACGCGCGCATCTCCGACGTGTCGTACGCGAAGGTGCCGGCCTCGACGATCATGTTCTTGCCGTAGGCGCTGAGCAGGACGTTGAGCTTGTCCTCGTGCTGGTGTGCCATGCCGTAGGGGCCGCCGTCGAGGAAGGCCCACACGCCGTCCGCGTCCCACGAGTTGCGGAACGCCGCGAATCCGGCGTACGGCATCTCGCACGAAAGCCACTCCGGGGGGCGTCCCTTGCGGCGCTCCGTCGCGAACCAGCGCATCGCGTCGTTGTGCGGATAGTGTTGGAGCGCCGAACGGGCGAGCGGGCCGCCGGACGCGTTGCCCGAATCGTTGATGTTCGGCGAACGCAGGTCGGGCCGCGCGAGGCGGGGGAAGATCAGGAACATCCGTTCCACGCCCTGCACGAAAGCGGGCGGCAGGGGCTCGCCGCGCGCGCCGGCCGTTTCGACGACGGAGAGGAAGTGGCGCATCACGCCGCAGTGGTAGCCGGGCGCGAGCTCGCTCTGGAAGCCGTCGGGATAGACCTGCCGGTCCAGCTCGGCCTGGAGGCGTCCGAGGGCGTAGTCGCGCCATTCGCGCGTCTCCTTGAAATACGGGTAGTAGAACGTGAGGCGCGCGAGCGAGCTCATCTCGTTCGTGAACCAGTTGCCGCGGTAGGCATGGCCGGTCCGGAGGCGCAGCCCGTGCTCCCAGACGCTGCGGAAGAGCGTCACGAGGAACGCGTCGTCGCAGACCGGTGAGGAAATGAAGGCGTGGATCTGGCGCGTGAGGTAGAACGTGCGCACGGCCGTGTCGAGCGAGCGCCAGCACTTCGTGGCGCCCGGCCCCGCCTTCTCGGGCAGCGGGTTGTAGGAGATGAAGGAGAGGAGAAGCTCGCGCCACGCGCGCGCGAGGGCGTCGTCATGCGTGACGAGGTACAGCTCCGCGAGCGGGTCGCCGCAGTCGAAGTAGGAGATGTGGTAGTTCCACTCGCGGTAGCCGTTGTAGGTGGGGTTGAACTCCCATTCGACCGGGCCCTCGAAATGCCAGGAGGTCCCCAGCGTGTTGAGCGTGTGGTCCATCACGAGGGCGGCCTTCTTCCGGAGGGACCTGACGGCGGCCGGCATGTTCGTCTTCGCGTACCAGTCGCCGAGGACGGTATCGGGGCGCAGGCTCTTCCGCACGTGGTCGGCGAAGATCTTCCTCGCGCCCGCGAGGTCGCCGGACGCCATGCGCGACGGGATGTCCGCAAACGCGGGGAGCGTCGTGTCGAGGCAGCGCGTGAAGAACTCCTGTTCGGAGACCAGGGGCCCCTGCGTGGTGGGGTAGGTTCCGCGGAGCACGATGCGGGTGACGGGCTTCGCGGGCGTGGTCCGCACCGTAATCTCAAGTTCGTTTCCCGTCTCGCCCCTGATCGCCTCCTTCGGGACGAGGACCTCGAAGGGCGCGGCACGCACCTCGCCGAGATCGGTGCCGTTCATCTTGAACGCGAAGACGCCGTCCTCCACGCCCTCGAGGGTGAGCTTGAGGGGCATGATCACGCGCCAGTCCGTGCGGCCGAGGTTGACGACGTGGCGGTAGACGCGCGCGTCGGGCTTGATCGCGGGCAGGAAGGCGAGGCGCCGCCACTCGGTGGCGGGCGCCTCGGCGTGCGCGGCCGTCACGGCCGACAGCAGCACGAGCAACGAGAGGAGTTTTTTCATCTTTTCTTTTTCTCCTTTTAGCGTCCTCAAGGTCTCAATGCCGATATGGGACAAACGATGATGCCGTCCGGACGCTGATAGGCGTAATCGCCGGTTGCCGTAAGGACCATCTTGAACGCGACTTCCTTCTGCCGCGACGTGTCGATGAGGCCGGAAAGCGCGTTGAGAGTCTTAGCCCCCTCGTTTATCAACGTCTCTCCTCCGAGCTTGACCTCGACAAGTCCGCTCATGCCGTTTCGCAGATGAACGACCGCATCGCACTCCAACCCGTTGCGGTCAAGGTAGTGGCTCACCTTGCCGTTCAGAGCATCCGCGTAGACCCGCAGGTCCCGGACCGCCATCGTCTCGAAGAACCACCCGTATGCGCGGATGTCGTTCATGAGGTCTCCGGGGCCCAGGCCGAGAGCGGCGGTCGCGATGGAAGAGTCCGAGAAATACCGCGTGTCGGACATCCTGATCGCCCTTCGAGACCTCAAGGCCGGACACCACGCCTCGGCATCCTCAACTACGAATATCTTCCGAAGCGCATTCAAGTATGAGGAGATCGTATCGTCGTCAGGGCCGCTCGTGTCGCCGTTTACCATGTCCTTGCGGATGTTTGGAATTGAGGACTGTGTCCCCTGCAGCCTCGCATACGACCTCAGAAGCCGACGCGTCCGTGCCGGATCGCGCGAAACGCCGTCAACCCTGGAGATGTCAGAATTGGCCACCGCGTCCACATAGTCAAAGGCATGGTCAAGCGCCGCATCTCCGTCCTGATTGACAGCCTGCGGCCATCCCCCGCGACAGATCAGATATGCCGTATTCTCCAGCGTCCGCTCAATGGCCTTTCCCGGCTTGAATCCTTCCCCTGCAAAAAGCGCCCCAAGGGAAACCTCGCCAGACGATTCACCCGCCTCCCACAGCGACATCGGACGCATCCTTACACGTACGATCCGCCCTGTGCCGGAATGGGAGATGTCCTTCTTGCCACTGCGTTCCTTCCGGTCATCCGGCGGCACTGCCGAACCTGTCAGAATGTAATGCCCAGTTCCCGCCGAATGGTCTACATCAAAGCGGATTGCATCCCAGAACTTCGGAGCATCCTGCCATTCGTCGATCAGCCGAGGTTGTTCCCCCTTCATCAGTTCGGTTATGTCCACCTCCGCCTGAGCGAGATAGCGACTGCGTCGAACAGGATCCGTCATGTACAGAATGCTCTTCGCATGCTGCTCACATGTCGTAGTCTTACCGCACCATTTAGGCCCCTCGACCAGAACGGCTCCCGAACTGGCGAGTTTCCGCTCAAGAATGGCATCTAGAATGCGTTTTTTATAGACTTCGCCGTTGTTCATGGCGCTTATGATACCATATTCGCTCGTGGCTCGTCAAATGCGTTCGGTGATTTGTCAGGTTTTTGTTCGGTGATTTGGCGGATTTCTGTTCGGTGATTTGACAGGTTTCGTTCGGTGATTTGACGGTATTTGCCCAGGTTGGTTACCACTCGATGAGGGCGAAACTGAGCGGCTGCATGCGGAGGAGGGCCGTGCCGTCGGCGTTCAGCTCAAGGGGCACTTCCGTGTAGGTGCGCACGGTGTCCGTGAGGTGGCAGCGCGCCTTCGCGAGGTCGACGCCGGGCACCTTGATCGTCACGTAGGCCGTCTCGGTCACGTTGTTGTCGTTCGAGTAGCGGGCGACGAGCAGCGCGCCCGAGCCGTCCGCCCCCTTGGCCGCGACCGCGCGGAAGCTCCCGACGGGCTTGCCGATCTCGCTCTTGAAGGTCGTGCCCGTGTTCGCGGTCGACTTCTTGCCGCGTCCCTCGGTGACGGTGCAGGCCACCTGCGTGCCGCGGTCCACCAGCTTCGACCAGGCGTAGAAGGGGTAGTAGCCCTTCATCGGCCACAGCGTCGTGCCGTTGAAGAGGCTGTTCATGCCGGTGTTGAAGCGGGCGTCGTAGAACATCAGCCAGTCGAGCGGCTGCGACTGGCAGACGATCATCGTGGAGGCGATGAACGCCGCCGCTTTCTGGTTGAAGCGTCCGGACTCCGTTTCGAGCGAATACACCCAGTCATCCGTCCAGCCCTTGACGTAGTTCCATTCGTTGAGGATCGACTCGGTCTTCTCGAAGCCGTACTTGTCCATCAGCTTGCGCGCCTGCTGGCAGCGGTCGGCGACCTGCTTGGGCTCGGTGGCGTAGATGTGCCAGGAGAAGAAGTCGAGCGGCACGGAGTTGTCGCGGCAGTAGGCGAGGAACCGCTCGCCCCAGCGGAAATTGCCGGCGATCGCGGGGCCGCCGATCTTCAGGTTCGGAAACTGTCCCTTCAGGTGCTTGGCGGTCGTCTCGAAGAGGCGGAAGAAGTTGGTCGTGGTGCCGCCCCAGCAGCGCGGGTTGCCGGGAAGGGCGTTCTCGTCGTCGGACGGGTCGAGGTCGGGCTCGTTCCAGATTTCCCAGTACACGATGTTGAACTGGTTGGACCAGGCGATGTTCTTGGTCGTGTGTTCATTGTCGAGTCCCCAGCCCCAGCCCTCGTTGTAGTGCCGGATCACGTGCTCGCAGATGCGGGCCCACTTGCCGAAGTCCTTCGGCGGAAGTACGCCGTACTTCTTCGGTCCGTGTTCGATGGTCTGGCCGAGGCGGAAGAAGATGTGCGTGCCGGCGCGGCGGATGTTGTCGAGGTAGTGGTCGGTGAACACGAAGTCGTAGTTCTTCGGGTCGGTTTCGTCCGCGTCGAAGTTCGGGAAGATGGCGTTGATGTCGCAGGTGTGGGCACCGCCCGAGACGCAATTGATGGAGTCGTGCGTGCGCGCGAGCGGGATGCGCGCGGCCTTGTAGTCCTCGAAGTTGCCGCGCACCTGGTCGCCGCCCGGTTTCTTGACGACGGGTCCGTTGTTGACGCCGTGCATCGGCTTGATCGCGCCGAGCGCCTGGGCGGGGGCGACGGTGACGGTGGCGGTGGCGGCGGGCTGTGCGGCGAACGCCGCGCCCGCGGCGAGGCAGGAGACGAAGAGGAGCTTTTTCATGTTTTCATTCCTTTCAGATGGGCCGCAAGTATACCCGATTCCCGCAGGGGATGTCAATGTGGGAATGTTGCCAATGTGGGGAGTGTTGACAATTGCCAATGTTATTGGAGTCTGTTGACGCCAAAAAGCCGATCGGCCGGGATGATGAAATCGAAGAAGCGGTCAGCCTCCACGCGCGGCGAGAGTCGCCCATCGAAGACGAGTGCGGTCCGTACTGACAGCGACTTGTCATAGGCGAGGCGCATCACCTTTTCCGAGACTTCATCCACAACTTCGTACCCAATCTCTTTGCACCGCTTGATTTCAACGACAATCAACGTGCGCTGAGTCTGGATGAGGAGATCGATCTGACATCCACGGTGGCGTTTCGTAGGTGTCTGAACGTATGGGAACGCCGAGAGGACAAGGGATTTGTCTATGCCAAGGTACGGAAACAGATCGTTGATATGGTTGAGAATGAGGTTCTCGAACTGGAAACCATAGAAAGTCTGCAGCCCCGGGAGTTGCTCGACGGACGAGAATGCAAGCAATCCGCGGCGAATCGCCTCGCGGCGCGGCTCGATGTAATGCAGATAAAAACGGACATAGTTGTCGCAAACACGGAAACGCGCTCGCCGGATCAGCTTGCCCGTCAAGGGATTCAAACCGTCGTCGCGCATGACATACCCGGCCCGGCACAGATCTTCAAGAGTCTTTGAATACGTCCCGCTGACCCGAACCTTTTCCTCCGCCGCGATCTCCGCAACCGTTCGCGGCCGACTGACGAGTTCCCGCAGAATCCTTCCGCGCGCCTTGGCTTTCCGTCCGAATACCTGGTTGAACGTTTCGTCGAATTCACGGAACAGGATGCCGTTCGGCATGAAACACATCTGCCTTACGTTCTCGTCGACCGACAGCGAAGGACGAACTTCTTCAAGATATTTCGGAACGCCCCCCGTTACGGAAAGCATGTCCAGCTTCTCCCGCGTCGACATTCGGTCCGCACAAGAACCCCATATCTGCACGGCATCGCGGATGGAAAGTTCCTTTAGCTCGATGTCGAGCGAGTTGCGTCCGACAAAACCCGTGCTGTTGAGTATGTTTTCGACAATCCATGCCGAAACGCTTCCGCACAGGACGAAAATCAGGTTGACGTGTTTGCGCAACATCTTGTCCCATGCCTCCTTCAGGTATCCGGCGAAATCCGGGTTCCAACCGCCCATCCAGGAGATTTCGTCGAGGAGGACAACCGTTCGCCCGCTTCCGGAAAGTAATCCGTCCAATTGGGAGAACGCAAGTGCCCAGGTTTCGCATTCCTCAGTTGACCGCATCGCATATTCGGCGACCTTCTCGCAAAATCGTTTCCGCTGGATGGCGTCCGTCATTTTTTTGTGTGGCGCCAATCCTTCAATTGAGATAAACCTCGCCCCTGAGCGCAAGGCAAACTCTTCAATCAGCGTGGACTTCCCGATCCGACGTCGACCGCGGCATGTGACAAGGACGCCAGAATCACGCCCCCAAAACGCATCTAGAAGCTTCAATTGCTCTTCTCGACCAATGAACATTGCATGAATCCTTTTTTACGTTTCAAGATGGCCATATCATATCATATCTCTCGTATTCCGGCAATCACAAATCTTACTTGAAAACGCCATGTGTCATTTTCAAGTATAGTTTCTGGCATGTTGTGCAGTTGAATCTTACTTCAAAATGACAATTCTCATTTTCAAACTAGATTAATCGATTCCCGCCTTGCCGCCTTGAAGGCTAGAACCCTCCATGTACGTAGCTCAAACCCTCCATGTAGGCAGCCCAAAGCCTCCATGTAGGCAGCTCAGACCCTCGCTGTGGCTCAAAAATCCCCATCTGCCCCTCTCCGCCCAATTTCAAAATTTTTTTTCAAGAATTAACTGTCAGCTCTTGCGATGTTGGCGGGCAAGCAAAACTAGACAGGTTCGAGTGAGCAAAACTAGACGGTGGAGAGCCGCCTCACCCGCGTGTTTATTGGCTTTTGAGTGATTGCTGTCCACTTTTGCTCACCCGGCGCACCGGCGCGTTGCGGCGGGG
>JAFRNO010000128.1 GCA_017430155.1 Kiritimatiellia bacterium
AGGGACCGAAGGGCTCGAAGTACCGCGCCATCGTGGATATGCAGACGATTCAGCCGACCGAGGGGTCTTTCTGGTCGATCAAGTTCCAGAACCCCAAGGTGCCCACTGGGGCTTCGACGCGTGTGCCGACGCCCGGCGGCGATTCGGGGAACGAGCGCTACGTGCTTGAACTGGTGAAGCGGGATGAGACCGATACCTACTACATCCAGTTCGATTGGGGCACGAACGGCCGCGTGAAGTTCAACCGCATCAAGATTGAGCAGGTTGGGGGCTGACGCGACGAAACGCCGATGGGCGGGCGGCACCGTCTTGAGTTTGCGCGAGGATTGGCTTGAAAATGCGGAAAACCAGGAAAATGGCGGCATGTTCCGCGAACGGACGATCTCCGTCCGCGCCGGTCGGGTTCTTCGACAGCGGCGTGGGGGGGCTGTGCGTGCGCGAGGCGTTCCGCCGGCGGCTGCCGCACGAGGACACCGTGTACATCGCCGACACGGCGAACTGTCCCTACGGGAACCGTCCGGCGGCGGAGATCGTGCGCCTCGCGCGCCGGCACGTGCGCGCGCTGCTCGCGCGCGGCTGCAAGATGGTGGTGGTGGCCTGCAACACGGCGACGGCGGCGGCGATCGACGACCTGCGCGCCACGTGGCCGGACATCCCGTTCGTGGGCATGGAGCCGGCCGTGAAGCCGGCCGTGCTGCGCTCGAAGAGCGGCGTGGTGGGCGTGCTCGCCACGCAGGGTACGTTCAACGGGCGCCTCTACCGCGAGACGTGCGCGCGCTTCGCGCGGAAGACGACCGTGCTGGCGTGCGTGGCGGACGATTTCGTGGCGCTCGTGGAACGCGGCGAGACGTCGGGCCCGCGCGCCGAGGCCGCGGTGCGCGCGCGCGTGGAGCCGCTGCTTGCGGCGGGGGCGGATCACCTCGTGCTCGGCTGCACGCACTTCCCGCACCTGAAGCCGCTCATTGAGCAGGTCGCGGCGGGGCGCGCGAAGGTCATCGACCCCTCGGACGCCGTCGCGCGCCAGGCGGAGCGGCTCCTCGCCGAACGGAACCTCCTCAACCCCTCCGGCGGCGCGTCGCACGTTTTCATCCGCACGTCTCTTGGTTGAAGGGGCGATTTTTGGTATACTTTTCCGCGTTTTCAAAAGGAGCTAACAGCGATATGACAATCAGCAACGACATCAAGTACGTCGGCGTGAACGACCACGACATCGACCTCTTCGAGGGACAGTACGTCGTCCCGCGCGGCATGGCCTACAACAGCTACGCGATCATCGACGGGAAGATCGCCGTGATGGACACGGTGGACCAGCGCTTCGGCGACGCCTGGCTCGCCAACATCGAGGCGGCCCTCGCCGGCCGCACGCCCGACTACCTCGTGGTGCAGCACATGGAGCCGGACCACTCGGCGAACATCGACCGCTTCCTCGCGAAGTATCCGTCCGCGACGGTCGTCGCCTCCGTCCAGGCGTTCAAGTTCATGGAGCAGTTCTTCGGTCCCGCCGTGGCGCCGACGCGCCAGATGGTGAAGGAGGGCGACGTGCTCGACCTCGGCGCGCACAAGCTCCATTTCGTGGCGGCGCCGATGGTCCACTGGCCCGAGGTGATCGTCACGTACGACTCGACCGACAAGGTGCTGTTCAGCGCGGACGGCTTCGGCAAGTTCGGCGCGAACGACGTGGAGGACCCCGAGGGCTGGGACTGCGAGGCGCGCCGTTACTACTTCGGCATCGTCGGGAAGTACGGTCCGCAGACCCAGGCGCTCCTCAAGAAGGCGGCCGGGCTCGACATCCAGACGGTCTGCCCGCTCCACGGCCCGGTCCTGAAGGGAGAGGAGATCGCGCACGCCGTGAAGCAGTACGACACCTGGAGCTCCTACGGCGTGGAGTCGCCCGGCATCTGCATCGCCTACACGAGCGTGTACGGCCACACGAAGGAGGCGGCCCTGCTCCTGAAGGAGGAGCTCCTGAAGCGCGGCTGCCCGAAGGTGGCCATCGCCGACCTCGCGCGCGACGACATGCCCGAGACGGTCGAGGACGCGTTCCGCTACGGCACGCTCGTCCTGGCCACGACCACGTACAACAACGACTGCTTCCCGTTCATGCGCACGTTCGTGGAGCACCTCACCGAGCGCAACTACCAGAACCGCACGGTGGCCCTCATCGAGAACGGCACGTGGGCGCCCGCGGCCGCGAAGACGATCAAGGGTCTCTTCGCGAATGCCAAGGGCATCACTTTCGCCGAGCCGGTCGTGACCATCCGCAGCGCCCTCAACGATGCTTCGCGTGCGCAGATCGCCGCGCTCGCGGACGCGCTCGTGAAGTAACGGGATGGATTTCACGGTCGCGAGCTACGCCGCGTGGCGGGCAGACGAGGCATCCGCCAAGCCGGATGTCTCGTTTATCCCGCCGCTGGAGCGCCGTCGGCTCACGGGCGTGGAGCGTGCGGCGCTCTCCGTGGCCTGGCAGGTGCGCCCGGAAGGGGAGGTGCCGGTCGTGTTCGCCTCGCGCTGGGGCGAGATCGGCGTCACGTTGAAGCTCATGACGCAGTTCCACGCGGACCGCGAGATGTCCCCGGCGGGCTTCTCCGCGTCCGTCCATAACGCCGCCCCCGGTGCCTTCTCTTTGCTCACGCGGAACCACGCGCCGTACACGGCAATCGCCGCGCGCGCGCGATCGCTGGAGGCGGGGCTTCTGGAGGCGCTTACCCAGGGGGCGGTCGTGTTCGTGTTTGCGGAGGAGGCGACGCCCGCGTTCTACGCGCCCGAGTTCGGTCCGCTCCAGCCCGCGTGCGCCCTTGCGGTGCGCCTGGAGCCCGGCG
>JAFRNO010000129.1 GCA_017430155.1 Kiritimatiellia bacterium
CAATCCTTTGTCATTTGTCCTTCGTCCTTTGTCCTCAAACAAGTGTGAAAGGTAAGTCAATGAAAAAGAGCGCCGTTGCCGCACTGATGCTGGGCATGGGCGCCCTTGCCGTCGGCGTACGCGCGGATGTGCCGGTTGTGGCATGGGCGTCCTATCCCGTCGGCGCGGGCGACCACGTGATCCTGCACGGCGGATCGTGGGGGAACCATGTGCGCGTCGTGACCGACGGGGAAAAGACCAGTCCGGCCACGGTTCTTTCTGATACAGGGCTGGTTTTTCCGTTCCCCGGTGCGGCCGAAAAGATCGTCGAAGGGCGCGTGGTGAACGATGACGGAGAGTCGGCGCCGTTCGCGGTCAATGTCCCCACGGTCTGGTGGCTGCAGGGCGACGCGGGCGATTCATCTTCCCCGGGCGGCGTGCTGCGCGTCTTCGGACGGTCGCTCGCGCCCTATGGCAAGGGAACGCCGGGCAAGCCGCGCGTGATGCTGGGGGAACGCGAGCTGGCACTCGAGAAGGCGGACGTGTGGAGCCTGGACGCGCGCGTGCCGTCCGACATGCCCCCCGGACGCTACCCCGTGCGGATCCGCAACGGCCTTGCGGGCGGACGCGACTGGTACGACGCCGGAACGTGGCGGGTGGCCGCGCCGCGCGCCGTGTGGAAGACGGACGTCTTCAACGTGGAGGATTTCGGTGCCGAGGCCAACGACACGGCGTCCGACTCCGACGCCTTCGACGCCGCGCTGGCGGCCGCCGCGAAGAACGGCGGCGGCACGGTGTTCGTGCCGGGCGGGCGCTACGTCCTCATGCGCACGCTCGTCATCCCGCCGCATGTGCTCCTGAAGGGCGAGGACCGGTCGCTTGCGCAGATTTGCTGGCCCGACACGATGCAGCCGCCCGAGAACCTCATCGAGGGATCGCATTCGTTCGGCATCCACGACCTGTTCATCTCGTCCGGACAGTACCGCAACGGGATCGTAGCGAACACGGACATCGGACGGTCCAACCACATGAACTCCGCGCGCGGCACGACCACGCACGACATCTCGCTCAAGCGCCTCCGCGTGAAGTTCGTCTCTGACCAGTGGCGCGACAGCAAGCCCGGGGACTTCCTCCCGCGCTACACGATGCGCGGGGACGGCATCGTCGTGCGCAACTGCCTGCGCGGCGAGATCGAGGACTGCGACATCTACTGCGACAAGGACGCCCAGCGCACGCTGTTCTTCAACTTCACCGGCGACTACGTCCGCATGGCGAACTGCCGGATCAACGGCACGGGATGGGCCATCTTCGGCGGCGACCGCTGCATCTTCGAGAACAACGCGGCGAACAACTGCACGTATTCCATCTCGTCCGTCTGCCGCCGCATGTTCTGGAGCGGCAACCGCCAGACAGACCTCTACACCAACAACCGCGAGGCGGTCACGCACGATGGCGCGAAGACCGCGTTCTGCGCGAAAAAGCGCGGCGAGCAAGGGTGCGCCTCCGGCGTGGTGGACGCCACGCACGTGCGTCTGACCTACCCGCCCGATCTCCACTGGAAGAGCGGCACGAACTTCAACGCGTGGGTGGGGTACGAGCTGCAGATCACGGACGGACGCGGCGTGGGGCAGGCGCGCACGATCACGTCGATGAAGAGCTACGGGGAGCTGGAGATCGACCGTCCGTTCGACCTCGCGCCGGACGCGACGTCCCTCTTCGTGATCGTCGCGGAGCGCAAGCACCTCATCTACGTGGACAACGACATCGAAGACGCGGGCGTGGCGATCCAGCTCTACGGCGGCGCGACGGACTGCGTGCTCGCGCGCAACCGCTGCCGCCGCGCGGGCGGCTTCCACGGCTCCGGACGCGACTACCACGGCGTCATCACCTGCTGGTTCGTGCAGTTCCTCGGCAACGTGGTGGAGGAGGGCAACTGCCACCGCGGCTCGATCGGGACGGACTGGCGCGGCGCGGGCGGCAGCCTCATCGGCGCATTCCCGCCGAACGTGAGGTGGCCGTTCTCGCAGACGTACGTCTGCCGCGACAACGAAATCCGCTCGAACGGCGCGCTCTTCATCTCCGTGAAGAACGCGCTCGTGGAGAAGAACACGGTGCGGCGGTCGGACGTCGGCATCTCAAGCCGGCGTTACCAGGACACCCTGTTCGTCGCGAACAACGCCTTCGACCGCGTGGACATCCCCTATCATCACCTGGACGGTGCGCGGATCACCCCGCCGTACGTCGACCGCACGCGCGAGCAGATGCTCTCCGCCCTGCGCGCCGGCACGTTCAAGGCGAAGAGCCGGACGCAGATGCGCCGCGCCTTCGCGCTGTCCGTGAAGCCGCATCCGTGGCACCGCGAGATGCGCGCGGCGGCGGCCGGCGTGCGGCGCACGCCGTTCGACCTGCCCGTGACGGTGACGTTCGAGGGAGCGCTTGCGAAGGACGTGCAGTCCGTGTCGCTCGCGGTTCCCGCGTCCGGCGGCTGGGACTTCGGCGGCGCGGTCGCCCTGGAGAAGGGGACGGACGGCTTCACGGGCAAGATACCCGTCACCCCGCCGAAGGAGGGCGCGGTGGGGCTGTTCGCCTGGCCCGTGACCGTGACGCTCGCGGGGGACGGCTGGACGCTCGCGACGCAGGTCTGGACGGATCCGCTCACGCAGTATCGCTTCCTTTCGTGGGAGACGTCGCTCGCCGAACCCGGCAAGCAGCCGACGTCCTGGCGCACGCTGAAGTACCTGGAGGGGATGGACGGCCACGAGTCCGTGTTCCACGAAAAGCTTTACGGCGAAGCGCAGAAAGGACGCTATTTCCAAATGCGCACGCGCATCAACGTGATCAAACCCACGCGCTTTTCGTTCACGCGCGGCAACGCGGCGTGCAGCCTCTCGCTCGACGGCAAGGAACTCATCCGCGCCGGCGCGAGCCTCTCGGACGCCGCCGTGGTGACGCTGGAACCCGGCGAACACCGGTTTGAAATCGTCCGCCCCGCGCAATCCGCCGCCGACCGCACGGAAAGCTACAAGGGCATCTTCCTCCATTGCACGTTCCCGGAAGGGTGCGTCGCCGGCGACTGGGTGCAGGTGCAAATGGGGAATTAGAACGCGGCAGTCCTTGCCGCCACAAGTCGCTGATTTGTGGTATAATTTGCGGCACGCGAAAGTTTTAACAGGAAAGTCCTCATGAAAACATCAAAGTCAGCATTGTCCTTCGTGGCCGTTTGCGCCGTGGTCGCTTCGCTTCATGGCGCCGTGCCGGAGACCGGTCTGACGTGGAACTTTGACGGATCAGGCGTCTCCGGATCGACGGTGGCCGGAACGTTCGCAAACGCCGAGGGCGTGCAAGGGTACGAATTCGAGACCGTCGGCGGCATGACCTGGACGAACGACGTCGGCGTGTCCGAAGTGTTCTCGGACATCCGTTGGGACAATCTGCTCTGCACGAACGCGACGGCGCTCTACGAAAACAAGACGGGCGGTTCCAATGGCGTGCGCCTGCCGGGGGCGACGGAGGCCTTGGGGCTCACGAACGACTTCACGATCGAGTTCATGATCAAGGTCGGCGCCGGTAACCAGGCGTGGTCGCGCATCCTCACGCTCAACCGTGCCCCGGTCTTGAATTCCGCGGGAACCGGGAACGAGAATGCCTTCGCGTTCATCTTCCAGACGTCTACGACCGTCGTGGACGGCTTTACGAGTTTACACGTGCGGATCGACTCGCAGACGAACCATTGGGAGCGTACGGGCGGATTCAACCAGGCCTGCTGCAGCACGTCTTTCACAGCCGAGCAATGGCATCTCATCTCGTTCACGTATGAATATGCCACGAAAACGGCCACCATGTACGTGGACGGCGCGAGGGTCGCGTCCGCCACGACCACGCATCCCATGCAGTTCGACGGCACGAACAATCCGCTCATACTCGGCGAGAGGTTCGTGGGTGCGCTGGACTGTCTGAAGTTCACACCGCGCGCGCTCAAGGCGTCCGAGGTGATGTATTCGTACATGAAGCGCGGCGAACTTGGATTGCCGACGCTCGGGCACTGGCGGTTCGAGAACGGACAGGTCGGCGCCAATCCCACCGCATCCGATCTGGTGAGCTCCGCCAACGCGGCCTATTGGCCGAAGCCGGCTCTTTCGCAGCCCGTGGCCATGACCTACACGAACGAAGTGTATTCCTCAGGGGCCAAGTTCCTCGTCGACGGTGAGAACGGCGACCTGATCGGCACCAACGCCCAGGCGCTCACCTTCGCCAAATGGAACATCGGCACCTACGCCTTGTTCCCGGCGACGCGCACGAGCGTGCTGAGCAACTTCACGGCGGAGTGCTTCTTCAAGGACAACGGCGCCGCGAGCCAGTTTACGACCATTCTCTCGATGAGACGTCCGGACGTCACGTACGAGGAGTATGTCGAAAACGGAGACGGGTCCGTGACCACGAACAAGACCGTCGCAAACAACATAGCGCTCTGGTTCATGACGGTGGGCGCGACTTCCCTGCGCATTCGCGCGGACTGCGTGCCGGAAACAGGCGTGAAGCCCAACAACGGAAGAAACTGGAACCAGTGCGCCGACTGCACCACCAGCATCAAGGACGGCAAGTGGCATCATCTCGCCGTTACATACGACTACGCAACGTCCAATCTGACGGCATACGTGGACTACAGGCAAGAGGCTTCCGTGAAGACCAGTTACCCCCTGCCGATCCTGCCGGGGCAGCTTGAGATCGGCGCGAGCAACGCAAATGCCTCCCGGTGGGCCGACTACACCATCGACGAGGTACGCATCTCCGAGGGCGTTCTCCCCACCTCGTCCTTCCTGCGCTTCCGCGCCGCGTTGGGCACGACCGTGCTTCTGAGGTAGGGGCAAGATGCCCGTTGTCCCAGTGAGCCGCCAAGATGGCGGCTCTCCATGCGGGAACGGTCCCGCTTGCCACCTACACTTTTGACTTGGAGTCTTGGCTAAGTTTCATTGCCACATTCAGGTTGTTGTGGCTAAAAAAGTTTGCCATAATTGTTGACGACGGGGGCGATGCTCTGATATACTACGCGCCATGAAAGCCATTCTTGGAGAGGTTCTGCGTGAGTTTTACGAATTCGGGATTCCCGAAGACGTCAAGCCGCGCGCGGTCGATTATCTTGAAAAAAAGAATGCCGCAACTGTCGTCACGGGGATGCGCCGCACGGGCAAGACGTATGTGACATACCAGCGGATGCGCGCGTTGGTTGATTCCGGGATCCCGATCGAGCGAATTGTTCACGTCAATTTCGATGACGATCGGCTGAAGGGGCTGAAACTTGAGCATCTCCGGTTCGTGGGGGATGTCCACGCCGAGTTGTTCCCGGATGCCGCGCGCGAGAGATGCTGGTATTTCCTTGACGAGTTGCAGGACGTCAAGGGGTGGGAACTCTACGCCCGCAGGCTCCTTGATTCGCATCTTGTGCAGCTGTGCCTGACGGGATCATCCTCCAAGCTGCTTTCCGGCGAGATTGCCACGCACATGCGCGGGCGGTCGATCGACATTGAGGTGTTCCCGCTGTCCTTTGCCGAGTTCCTCAGCTTCAATTCGCTGGTGAAGAAGGTACCGCCCGCACCCTATTCGTCGCGTACGGCTGGCCTCCTGCGCCATGCGATGCAACGTTATCTGGACGAGGGCGGCTTCCCGGATGTCCAGGGCGATGACTACCGCATCCGCATCAAGACGCTGCAGGGCTATGTCGACGCCGTCCTTTACCGAGACGTGATCGAACGCCACGAGGTGCCGAGCGTACAGTCGTTGCGCTATACGCTGGAATACATCAAGTACAATTTCGCGCACAAGATATCGACGCGCGCCATTTCGGGCGTCCTAAAGGGGCTTGGCTTGTCGGATAGCCGCGAGTACATCGCGGACTATCTTGATTGGCTTGAGCAGGCCTACCTCATCCATCGCGTTCCGATCCGGACGGATTCGCTCTCGGTGCGGAGAATGAACCCTGACAAATTCTACCTCGTCGACACGGGGCTTGCCCGGGCGGTGACGCCAAAAAGCGATGCGGCGCGCGGGTGGCTCCTGGAGAATCTTGTATTTCTCGCCCTGCGCCGCGGCGACAACAAGATCGAGTATTTCAACACGCGGAAAGGCGATGAGGTTGATTTCCTGGTGACGGACAAACTGTCGAAGAAACGGCGTCTCGTCCAGGTGGCGTGGGACATGTCATCCCCTGGCATGGAAGCGCGCGAGTTGTCCGCGTTGAAGGCCGCCAGAAACGAAATCAAAGTCGACGACTGCACGGTCGTGACATGGGACGAGGAACGGGAGACGGATGGGATCAAGATCGTTCCAGCATGGAAATGGTGCCTTGACGAATCGCCCAACTGAATGTGGGATCTTGACTAAATCTCGACTTGATGAAAAAGGCTGGATTGTGATATGATAGCGTCATGTCTGAATGTCGTTTGCCTTGAGAAAGGACAGAGGACAGAAGACGGAGGACAAAGGGTGGAACCTCAATCCTTTGTCCTTTGTCCTCAAAAAAGTGCGAAAGGTAAGCCAATGAAAAAGATAGCCTGTTTGACGAGCCTGGTGGCGGTCGCGGCAAGCGCGACTCTCCCGGCGGCGGAGTATTTCGCGGACGCGATCAACGGCAACGACGCGAACGACGGCCGGACCGAGGCGACGGCCAAGCTCTCGCTCAAGGCCGCGCTCGCCCTCGCGGACACGGGCGACACGGTGACGCTCCTCCCCGGCGACTACACGAACGGCGTCGAGACGACGTCCTCAACCTACTCGCGCGGCTACATCAACAAGCAGATCACGCTCCGATCGAAGAACGGACGTGCCAGCCGCGACGTGACGCGGATCGTGGGCAAGTACGACTACGAGGGCGGAACCGGCAACGGCAAGACGGGCGGCATGGGCGACAACGCCGTGCGCGGCCTGTGGGTGACGGCGGCGGCGGCCGGAACGGTCATCGAGGGCATCTCGTTCGTCGACTGTTCCGCGCCGTTCCTGACGGGGGCGGGCGAGTCAACGTGCGGGGGCGGAATCTTCTTTGGATACGGCGGTGTCACGTCGGAAAATGCCGACAATCTCTACGTCATGGACTGCGCGTTCATTCGCTGCCAGGCGACGCGCGGCGCGGGCATGTACGGCGGCACGTCGGTGCGCTGCCTCTTCAAGAGCTGCCGGCATACGAAGTTCGGCGCGGGCCAGCGCGCGGGTTCGTCCTACAACAGCGTCTTCGACGACTGCCACGTGGTGCCGGGCCTCG
>JAFRNO010000018.1 GCA_017430155.1 Kiritimatiellia bacterium
CCGCTTCCGCAAAGCTGCGCTCAAACCCGCGCGTCCAGTTCTGTCCGAAGACCTCGTAGCTGTCCAACAGCACGCCCTTCAGCGCCCGGTCTTTCGGGAGTCTCTTCAGAAGCCGGCCCACGTAGGCGTCGAAATGCACGTCGAGCGCATGCGGATCAAGCTTGTCGCATTCGAGGCCAAGTCCCGCCTTTGACGCGCTGCGGTTCGTGCGTCCGTTCGCCATGTAGCCCATGCGGAGGACGATCCACGCCGCGTGGGACCACGGCGCCTCCCAAACAAGGCTCCCGTCGGAACGCATCTGCGAGGTGAGGTCGATGATTTCGCGGCTCGCAACGCAGGCCCCGGACGGAGCCAGCTCGTCGGTGATGCGCAGGGGCATCTGCGGACCGCCTTCCCCCGCGCCCATGCGGTAATTGCCGCGACCGCGAAAGACCTGCATGTCGAAGTCGGGCAGGTCGCGCAACGCCGCCTTCGCCGCGGATGGTTCGGGGAACGCCAACACCGCGATGTCCTCATAGAAGCCGTTCGTCTTCTTTGGAAGCGGCAACCGCCCGTCAAAGCGTTCGCCGCCCTTCATGCGCACCGTCGTGTCGACAACGTATTTCATCGAGAGTTCGGGCGTGATCCAAGGACCCGCGGAGCTCGTCCATCCGCTGCAGTTGGCGATGCAGAGATCGATTCCGAGACGCTTCGCCTCGCGGTCGGCATGCACGAGGCAGTCGAACCACGCGTCCGACGCGAACGCCACGGGGCCTTTCGGAAGCGCCAGGCCCGCGTCGAATATCTGCGCGCCGCCGATGCCAACGCGCGCCATGGCCTCGAGGTCGGCGGTGATGCCCTCCTTCGTGACGTTGCCGTTCATCCAGTGCCACCACGTGTGCGGCTTCGCCTCATGCGGCGGATTGCGGAACGTCTCCCGCGACAGTCCGGCGGACAGCGCCGCAGACGACGGTACCGCGATCAGCACCGCAACGGCCGCCGAAAACGCAGTCTTCACGAAATCACCACTTTTCATGCTTGTACCTCCAAACAGTTTCCTCATTCATGGTCTGCATACGGAGGACACGTGTAGCCGCGCCACGTGCCGTCATAGAGACGCTCCACCTGCTTCTCGGCATGGTAGAGGTTTGTCAATTCCCCGTAGGCCGTCAACGCCGCCGGCGTTCGCGCGTCGCGTGCGGAATAGACCGCCTCGTCTATTTTGGCCCTGAGGTAGAGCTGGCGCCAGCGCCAGCAACGGCGCATCCGCGGCAGGATCATGCCGTCGATTCTGTCGGCAAGCGCCGCCGCCTCATGCGCAATGCGTTCGCGCCGGGAGAGCTCTTCCGGCGGCGCATCCTTCACATGCTGCGACACGCGAGGCCTCTTGCGTCCTTTCATGCCGGTTGAACTTTTCGTCTCGTATATCTCTTCCAGCATCGTGCAGAGGGAAACGAAATCGCACTCATCGCACCCGGGCAGTTCCCACCGCGCATACTCCCGTATCATGTCGTCGTGCGCGCTTTTGGGACTGACGTAAAGGCCGTTGACCACGATCTTGTTGACGTCCTCGTAGATGCCCTCCGAGTAAAGCATGAACCCGTTCACGACGGGCTGGCACTGGCGATACAGGCGCTCGAAGCGCGCCGGCAGCGGATTCGCCCCCGTGCCGCCCCACGGGAAGCGGCCCCACATGCTGATCTCGGGGAACGTGATCACGGGGACGTCCTTCGGAAGTGGATGCTTGAGCAGATACTTCGCCCCGTAGTCGTTGATGACAAGGGCGTTGATCCAGTCCTGCTTCGCAAGATAGTTGCAGAACCCCTTCCAGTCGTCGTCGCGGAAAAACCAAGTCGACACGATGTGCTGTGCGCCAGGACAGATGCCCTCGTTCATGCGCCTGAGGCGATCGATCAGCCGGACGTATCCGTTGCCGCCCCACGGCGCGCACTTCTCGCAGGCGCATCCGCCCTCGTCAAACGGCCAATAGACGAGGCCCGAAACCGAGAGATGCCGCTGGCGTTCCATCTTCTCGCGCCAGAAACGCATGAGGCAGTCGAGCGCGCCCGGCTTCTCGGGGCATACGTTGTACTCGTCCGCGCCGCGGCTGCCCTTCGGATCCTTCGTCGCGCGAATCCCGGGCGGCATGTTCTCCGGCATGCAGTTGTCTCCGCCGAAGGTGATCAGGTCCATGTCGAGGGACCTGACGCGCTCCGACAGCGCGACCGACGCCGCCGCGAACACGGCTTTGTCGCCTTCCGATGCCCAGACCATGTCGACGGCCGGATAATCGAGCTGCATCAGATACCCGTTCATGCCCCACAGCGCAAGATCCTCAACGTACCGCACCATCTCGTCCGCGCCCGCGCGGTGGTACCAGTTGTTGAAGTGCCGCGCGAAATAAACGATGCGGTATTGGTTGACGGGCGAGAAGCCGTATTCGCCGTCCGCAAGGGAGAACGTCGTCTCGCCGTACCGTATCGCCCGCAAAAGCACGCCCGCGCCGAACACGAGCGACCGGAACCTGCCGCCTTTCACCGTCGCGACGCCATTCGTCACGGCAACGACAGACTTCTCGCCGGGAATCGCGGCGTCCATTTCGAAGCGGACCCCGAGCGTAGCGCCGGCCGACGGCGGCGTGCGCGCCCAGACACGCGAAAGGATCACCCCTCGGACGAACTGCCTCTCCTTCGGCAGGTTCGACACGTCCACGGAAACGTTCGAATAGGTTGCGGCGTCGGCCGCGGCACAAACGGCAATCGCCATCGAGACAAATAGAACCTTTATCTTCATTGCGCTATCTTCATCCTTTCATCGGCTAACACTTCAGCGTCTTGAGTGTCAACCCCGTGAGGTCGCGTTCGCGCTCGGGGACGACGAACGAGAGAAGCCACGCCGAGGCGACGCAGAGAACGAACCCGATTCCCCCCACGAGAAACACGTGCGGACGCGCGAACGGCAGCGGCGCGTAGCGCAGGGCGAAGCACGCGACGTAGTTGACCGCCAGCCCGGCGATCGCGGCGCGGCCGCCGACGCGGCGGAGGAACACGCCGATGAAGAACATCCCCGCGAGCCCGGCCGTCAGCACCGAGATGAACTCCTTGAACTTGTCGAAGAGCGACCTCGTCTCCGTGTGCGCGAGCACAAGCGCCGCCGCGACACCGAGGATGCCCGTCGCAAACGTGAATATGCGGCCCCAGCGCATCTGGGCTTCCGGCGAGGTCGACGGACGGAACTTCAGCACGAAGTCGGCCGTCAGCGCTGTCGCCGCGCTGGAGAGGTTCGCGGAGAGCGTTGAGATCGTCGCCGCGAACAGCGCCGCCGCCACAAGACCCGCCAGCGCCGGCGGCAGCCCCGACACGATGAAGAACGGCAGGATGCTGTCCGCCTTCGGCAACGACGGATCGAGCATTTCGGGGTGACTGCGGTAGTAGGTCCAGAGCGCCGTGCCGATGCAGTAGAACACGAGGCAGACGATTACCGTGAAGATGCCGTTAAACCAGATCGAACGGGCCGCAGCCTTTTCGTCCTTGACCGACATGTAGCGCTGGATCACGCACTGGTCGCTCGTATACGTGGAGAGGTTCTCGATGATCGCCAGCACCACCACGACCCAGAGAACGGGCTCGGTTGCCGTGAGACGCAGGTCGAGCAGCGTGGTCTTCCCGTTCGCGGACGCGCTGGCCCACGCGCCGGCGAACCCGCCGTCCGTCCCCATGATCAGCGCGGCGAAGATCGCGAGCGCCCCCGAGACGAGCACGATCCCCTGCACGAAGTCGCTCCACACCACGGCCTCGAAGCCGCCGAACGCGCAGTAGACGATCGTCGCTGCGCCGCAGACGAGGATGCAGCCGTCGATCGAGACGCCCGTCATCGCGTTGAGCGCAAGCGCGGGAAGCAGCGTGACGATGGCGACGCGGGAGACCATGAACACCACGTAGGCGCTCGACGCGAAGAGGCGGACGGCCGCGTTGAACCGACGCTCGAGGTATTCGTACGCGCTCGCCACCTTCAGGCGTCGGAAGAACGGGAGATAGAAGTAGATCACGACCGGCGCGAGGGCGAAAATGCCAAGCGTCAGCGGAAAATACCGCCAGTCGGAGATGTAGAACTGCGCCGGGAGGGCGAGGAAGGAGATGGACGAGAGCATCGTCGCGAAAATGCTCATCCCCGCCACGTACCATGGGATCTTGCCCCCGCCCGTGAAGTAGTCGTCGGCCGTCTTCTTCTTGCGCATGAAGTACCACGCCATTCCGGCCATCAGGAAAAAGTACAAGGCGAGCACGCTCCACGCCACAGGTCCGAACCCCTTCTTGAACGCCATCTTGTCGGCCATCACCCAGCGGTCTGTCACGAGATGGTAATAGCAGATCGGCTTGCCCGATGCGTCGCTCAGCACGAGATGCTGGTCACCGATGGGCGACAGCGTCGCACCCGCAGGCGGCAGGACGGGCACCGATTCACACCGTTTCCCATGGTAGGGCGCGCTCGCCGAGCGCGCCGCATCGC
>JAFRNO010000130.1 GCA_017430155.1 Kiritimatiellia bacterium
GACATTTCATCTCAAAAGGAAGACAACAATGACACGCAACCTCCCAGCGGCCATCGCCGCAACAGTCCTGGTAGCGACGGTTGCCGTCGCGGCTCCTGCCGACCAATTCGCCATGAAGAATCCGTTGAGCTCCGGCGAGGTGTTCTACACCGGCTGCAACTACTGGGCGTCGAACGCCGGCATGTACATGTGGCGGCGGTGGGACCCCAAGGCCGTCGAGAAGGACATCGCGGAGCTCTCGCGCAACGGCGTGAACATCATGCGCGTGTTCCCGCTCTGGCCGGACTTCCAGCCGCTCACGCGCATGCTGGGCGGCGGCGGCTGCGACAGGGGCCTCGCGCAGAACGACGGCCCGCTCCAGAATCCGGCCGGCGTGGACGAGGAGATGATGCGCCGCTTCCGCTTCATGTGCGACGTCTCGCAGAAGCACGACGTGAAGCTCGTCGTGGGCCTCGTCACGGGCTGGATGAGCGGACGCCTCTTCGTGCCGCCCGCCTTCGAGGCGAAGAACGTGCTGCTGGACGCCGAGGTGATGACGTGGCAGACGCGCTTCGTGCGCCACTTCGTGCGCGAGATGAAGGACCATCCCGCGATCCTCGGCTGGGACCTCGGCAACGAGTGCAACTGCATGGCGGGGAAGGACATCGGGCCGTACGAGAGCTGGATGTGGCTCAACACCATCGCCTCCGCGATCCGCGCCGAGGACGCGACGCGTCCCGTGGTGAGCGGCATGCACGGCTGCTCGAACGTGAAGAGCGACCGGTGGAACCTCTCGTTCCAGGGCGAGCTGATGGACGAGCTCACCACGCATCCCTATCCGCTCTTCACGCCGTACTGCGCGAAGGACCCGTTCAACACGATGCGCTCCGAGACGCATCCCGCGGCGGAGTCGCTCCTGTACTGGGGACTCTCCGGGAAGCATTGCTTCGTGGAGGAGGCGGGCGACCTCGGGCGCTGCACGGGCTCGCCCGAGCGGAGCGCCGCAAACGCCCGCTGTGCGATGTTCACCTCCTGGGCGAACGGCCTCGGCGCATACGTGTGGTGGTGCGGGTTCGACCAGCAGCACCTCGACTTCCCGCCCTACACGTGGAACGCCGTCGGGCGCGAGCTCGGCCTCTTCACGCGCGACTACGAGCCGAAGCCCGTGCTGCGCGCGATGGGCGCGTTCCGGAAGTTCCTCGCGGAGCTGCCGCCCGAGATCGCGAAGCTGCCGCCGCGCCAGGTGGACGCCGTCGTGCTCGTGAGCGACCGCGAGCGCGCGTGGGCGAGCGCGTTCGGCGCGTACCTGCTCGCGCGCCAGGCCGGGTTCGACGTGGCCTACGCGGACGCGGAGCGTCCCGAGGAGGCGCCGAAGGCGAAGCTCTACATCCTGCCGTCGGGGGACGGCGTGGACCCCTACAGCTACGAGGCGTGGCTGGGCGCGCTCGCGAAGGCGGAGGCGGGCGCCACGCTCTTCGTCTCGAAGGGCAACAACACGCGCTATTCGGGACTTCTCGACGCGACGGGCAACGAGGTCGATTCCTTCTGTCTGCAGTCGCGCGGCGTCAAGTTCACGCTGAAGGACTTCCCCGGCAAGACGATCGACGCCTGGTGCAACACCACCACGGTCGTGACGCCCAAACGTAGCGAGGTCTTGGGCGCGGACGCGGAAGGGCGCGCGATGGTCACCACGTGCCGCCGCGGGAAGGGGAACGTCGTGTACTGCAACTTCGCCATCGAGAGCGATTCGCTCGCCCGAAGCGACTGCTTCTACGGGTCGAACCCCAACCCACGCTATCTCGTCTACCGCAAGGCGGCCGAGATCGCGGGCATCACGCGCAAGGTCGTGAAGGAGTCGCCGAACGTCGGTTTTACCGAGCACCGGCTTGCGGACGGCCGCACCGTGGTGGTGGCCGTCAACTACGACCCCGCGCCCGTCGCGTGCCCCGTCAAGGTTTCTGGCACGGTCGCGCGCATCTGGAACGGCGAGCTGAAGGACGGCGTGCTGAAACTCGCCGCCAACGACGCCGCCGTTTTCGTGCTGAATTAAATCCCCCGTTCAGCCCCGAGATTTGGTATACTATCCAGCCATGAACATTTTGAAATTTCTGTTCGGCACCAAGAACGAGCGCGACCTCAAGAAGATCGCGCCGATCGTGGACCGGATCAAAAAGATCGAAGAGGAGTACGAGACGCGGCACTTCACGGCCGAGGACTACCCGAAGAAGACGGCGGAGTTCAAGGAGCGGTTCGCGAAGGGCGAGACGCTCGACCAGCTGCTCCCCGAGGCGTTCGCCCTCGTGAAGAACGCCTGCCGCCGCCTCATGGGCACCTCGGCGGAGGTGTGCGGCCACACGCTCACGTGGGACATGGTCCCGTTCGACTGCCAGCTCGTGGGCGGCATCGTGCTGCACCAGGGCAAGATCGCCGAGATGCAGACGGGCGAGGGCAAGACGCTCGTCGCCACGCTGCCGCTCTACCTGAACGCGCTCGCCGGCAAGAACGTGCAGCTCGTCACGGTGAACGACTACCTCGCGCGGCGCGACGCCACGTGGATGGGCCATCTCCTCAAGTACCTTGGCCTCACGGTCGGCTGCATCCAGAACTCGATGGAGTCCGACGAGCGCCGCGCGCAGTACAAGTGCGACGTCACGTACGGCACGAACAGCGAGTTCGGCTTCGACTACCTGCGCGACAACGGCATGGCGCAGTCCCCCGAGCAGGTCGTGCAGAACGGGCACCACTTCGCGATCGTGGACGAGGTGGACTCGATCCTCATCGACGAGGCCCGCACGCCGCTCATCATCTCCGGCCCCGCGACGATCTCCACGAGCGCGCAGTACACGGCGATGAAGCCCCTCGTGGACGCGATCGTGCGCGTGCAGATGGCGCAGTGCAACGACCTCATCGCGCAGGCAAAGAAGGCGCTCGCCGACGGCGACGAGTGGGGGTGCAAGAAGCGCATCTACCAGGTGTACCACTCGATGCCGAAGCACAAGCAGATGCTCCACATGTTCGAGGAGGCGTCCATCCGCAAGCTCCACGAGGACGTGGAGATGCAGATGCTCAGCGAGATGCACAAGGAGGAGGGCATCCAGCTGCGGGGCGAGCTCTACTTCACGATCGACGAGCGCACGCGCGAGGTGGCCCTCACGGACAAGGGCTGCGACAAGATGAACCCGAAGGACCCGCAGATGTTCGTGATCCCGGACCTCGCCTCCGAGATGAGCCGGCTCGACGGCGACAAGGAGATGTCCGCCGAGGAGAAGGCCGAGCGCAAGCGCGTCGCGCAGGCGGACTTCATGGAGCGCTCCGCCCGCGTGCACGTGGTGGACCAGCTCCTCCGCGCCTACTGCCTCTACGAGAAGGACGTCGACTACGTGGTGCAGCCGGACGCGCAGGGCGTGGGGCACGTCTACATCGTGGACGAGTTCACGGGCCGCATCCTGCCCGGCCGCCGGTGGTCGGACGGCCTCCACCAGGCCGTCGAGGCCAAGGAGGGCGTGGAGATCGAGCGCGAGAGCCAGACGCTCGCCACGATCACGATCCAGAACTACTTCCGCCTCTACAAGAAGCTCGCCGGCATGACCGGCACGGCCGAGACCGAGGCGCGCGAATTCAAGGACATCTACAAGCTCGACGTGGTGGCGATCCCCACGAACCGCCCGATCCGCCGCATCGACGGCAACGACCAGATCTACCGCACGCAGCGCGAGAAGTACAAGGCGATCATCGCCGAGGTGCAGAAGCGCCATGCGGCGGGCCAGCCCGTGCTGCTCGGCACGGTGACGGTGGACACGTCGGAGATCCTCTCGCGCCTCCTGAAGGTTGCGAAGATCCCGCACGAGGTGCTGAACGCGAAGAACCACGCGCGCGAGGCCGAGATCGTGATGCTCGCCGGCCAGCCCGGCGCCGTGACGATCGCCACGAACATGGCCGGCCGCGGCACGGACATCAAGCTCGGCCCCGGCGTGGTGACCATCCCGCAGGAGGTCGTGAAGGGCCAGCTGAAGCTCGACGACAAGATGCCCGGCTCGCCGCAGACGATCCGCGAGCTCCTCGAGGAGCGTCCGCAGGGCCTGCACGTGATCGGGTCCGAACGCCACGAGTCGCGGCGCATCGACCGGCAGCTGCGCGGCCGCTGCTCGCGCCAGGGCGACCCCGGCAGCTCGCAGTTCTACATTTCGCTCGAAGACACGCTCATGCGCCTCTTCGGCTCGCAGCGCATCAGCGGCATCATGCAGCGCCTCGGCATGAAGGAGGGCGAGGTGATGGAGCACCGCTGGCTGAACAAGAGCGTGGAGACCGCCCAGCGGCGCGTCGAGCAGCAGCACTACGCGATCCGCAAGCGCACGCTCGAGTTCGACGACGTGATGAACAAGCAGCGCGCGATCGTGTACGACCTGCGCGGCTCGGTCCTCATGGGCAGCCCGGAGGACGTGCACGGCACGATCCTCGACGTGATGAACGACCTCGTCTTCGCGCAGTGCGAGCGCTTCCTCTGCGACGCGAAGGACGCGCGGGTCGACGAATTCCTCCAGTGGCTGGGCGTCTCGTTCCCCGTGACGGCGACGGAGGAGGAGCTGACCCCGCTCCTCGGCGATCCCGCGAAGTCGTGCGCGCTCGTGTTCGGGCGCGTGAAGGAGGCGTACGAGTCGAAGTGCGCGGGCGAGGACCCGAAGGTGCTGCCGTTCATGGAACGCGGCGTGTTCCTCCAGTGCATCGACCGCGAGTGGCAGGACTACCTGCGCGCGATGGACGACCTGCGCCACAGCGTGAACCTCCGCTCCTA
>JAFRNO010000131.1 GCA_017430155.1 Kiritimatiellia bacterium
CGTCAGCGTCTTGCCCTCCACGAGCGGATAGTCGCCCGCCGCGAGCGCACCGCCCGTCGTCACCGTCACCGTCGGCGCGGCGGGGAACGCAAGGTCGGCATCCGCCGCCACGAGCGCGGGCGTGAACGCGCCGTTCGCGTACGTGAACGACAGGTCGCCGCCCGACACGGTCAACGAACCCGCAAAGCTGGGCGCGAGCTTCGGCGCCTGCGCGCCCGTCGCCGCCGTCAGCGTGCCCACGCCGCCGATCGTGCCCGTGAACGCACCGTCCAGTGTCACGTAGTCGTTGGTGCGGGTTGTCCAGCTGCCGGCACCGACAATGCCCGGCTGGCTGCCGACCACGGCACCGCCCGCGCCGAGCGTGATCGTGCCGGCGGTCGCCGCCTGCTTGCCCGTCAGCCCCCACTTGGCAGCGAGATAGGACTCAAGAATCATGCGCTCGGCCGTAGTGAGCTTGTTGGAATAGACAAGGAACTCGGCGTAGTCCTGGCCGCCCGCCTTATTCGTGTCGTCAGTGCATCCGATGCTGCGGAAGGCCCGCCCGTCACCGCCGGCCTTGTCCGTGTGGAAGGAGATCACGTCCCACGAACCGCTCATCGGCGTGTTGGTGCAAATGACCGACGTGCCGTTCACCCATGTCTCGTAGAGGTTGGTTGTCGCGTTCTTGCCGCTTCCCTCAATTTTTGCCTGGAAGATGCCGTTCCCCACGCCGTAGTCGCTGCCGGTACGAAGGAAGTGGTCGCCACATTTGGGGTTGTGCGTGTTGTCGACGGCCGTGCCGGCGTGGCCATTGTAGCCGCCCAAGATGCAACGCCCGCCGCCGCGCTCCGAGCCGAACACCATCACGCACGAGTGGACGTAGACGGCATGGCCTTCCGCCACGACCCCTTCCGGCGGGTTCTGCATCAGGTGCATCCGACGATTCTCGGTACCCTTACCCGAACCCGGACTGCCGACATGCGTCCATTCGGACGAAAGGCCGTTGCCATCATTCTCCCGATGAATGCCGAAGGAGAGAATCGGCTTCCCGTTCAACCCGTGGGGGATGATGTAGGGATAGAACTGCGGATAGAACGAACTGTTGTCATACTTCCAGCGGTCGTTCCAGAAGAAGTTGAGCCGCTGCTCTGGCCGCTTGTCAAACCACTTTTCGATGAGCGGGAAGTCGTTCGTGTAGACGTTCGCCGGCTTGTCCGCGCCCAGCAAGGTGGATGGCGCATGCAATGTGCCGTTGTTGTGGTAGCTGCTCTTGTAGAGCGGCGCGTAGGTGGAAAGGTCGGAGGCGTCGAGCCACAGCGCAGGCTTGGCGCCAAACAGCTCCTCGTCGCCAAGCGTGACGGTGCCGGCGTTCACGGCCACCTCCGCCTCGGCGCCCACGAACCCCACGCGGCTGCCGTTGGCGGCAATGACCTTGCCGGGGCCGCCGACATACCCCACGTTGCCATGCAGGTAGACGGGCTTCGTCCGCAGGTCCGCAAGGAACGTGATCTCCTCGATGGTGCCCGAGGCAACCTCCACCACGTTGGAGCTGACCTGACCCGCCATGTAGCGGATCTTCACGCCCTTCCCGACGGTGCCGAAGTGCAGACGAAGTCCGTTCTTCACGTAGATGATCGTATCGTCCGCCACCGTATCGACGGTGAGGTCGTTCGAGTTGAGTCTGCCCGTGGCGGTCGTCGCGAAGAGCGCGAGCTTGCCGGAGAGCGTGCCGACGTGGATGTGATGCTTCGCGGTGAACTGAAGCCGCGCGCCGCCTTCGCCCATGCGCGTTCCGATCAAGCTCCCGCCCTGGAGCGCGCCAACGTGCCAGTTCTCGTTGGTCAAGCCGGATCCTCCCGGAACCTGGAAGCCAAAGGAGACGGTGTCTTGGCTGGTTCTTGTGATTCCTTTGTCGTCAATCCACGTCGAGATGGTGTAGTTGAGCTTGACGGTGCCCGGGAAATCGGAGTTGAGGCGCGCGCCGTTGTTCATGCTGCTGCTCACATGATTGACCTGGTCGATCGTCAGCTGGCTTCGCGCGTCCATCCCGCTGATGTCGCCGTAGAAGTAATGGTAGCAGTTCCGGGCATCCCCTTGGGGCCACGTGTTAGCGACGTTGATCGTGCCGGTTCCCGAGACGCGGCCCCAGTAGTGGTGCGTCGAACCAGTCAGGATCTGGAACGTGCCGCCGGCCAGCACGACGTCGTTGGAACGCACCGTCGTCACGTCGCTGTCCACGGGCGATCCCGCGTTGGTTTCGGGATTGAACTTCGCGGGGCGGTTCTGGAACGTTGCGGTGGCCGGGACCGTGATGACGGTGGTCAAGGGGAAGTTCGTGGGACTCGTCATGCGCACGGTGCAGTTCGTCGGGAGGGTGTAGACCAGATCCGTCACCATGTTGTAGCCGTAGAAGCAGAGCAGCACGTTCTTGGCGAGCGTGCACGGGATCGGGCTGCTCCATTTCTCCGGCAAGACGAGGACCGAGACGTAACCCACCAGGTCGAGGTTGGGGTCGGCTGCGTCCGGCGCGAACGCGATGGAGTTCTCCGGGAGGAACGCGTACTTGTTCTTGTCGTTACTGCCGAACCGGGCGGGGCCGGAAAGCACGAGGCGACCGGACGGATCCGTCTGGTAGAACGTCTTGGTGAAGCGCACGGTCGCGCCGTTGTTGATGACCACCGACACCTCGCCGCCGAGATAGAAGTTGTGGGCGACGGTGGCGTTGGCGTCGAACACGATCGTGCCGCCCGTGGCGGTGATGGCCTCGCCCGATGCCGGCGCGTCGGTCGCCCACGTCAGCGTCTCGCCCGGCCCGAGCGTCACGTCGGCCCGCGCCGACAGCGCGCCCAGCACGGCCGCGCCGACGATTCCCGCCGCCAGACAATTGCGAACAAAACCCACCACACCCGCCTGCACAGCGGGCCCCTTTGCCTTTTTCATGCTCGTTCTCCTCATTTTTCAATCGGCACTTCATGCCATCCAGCGCTGATACTATACCAAAATCGTCACCGTTTGTCGCGCTTCTTTTGCCGCCTTGTCAGCAGAGAGGAAAGATGTTAGTATAGCTCCGCAAGCGAAAAAAGGAGAAAACAGGAACAGACGGAACTTCATGAAGGCGGCGGCGCTCGCCCCCTTCTTCGGCGCCCTCGGCGGACGCGCGGCGGAAACAGGCACGGCGGCGGCCGCGGCCGGCGACGGCAAGCCCTGGTGCGGCAAGAACCATCCCCTCGCGGGCAAGAAGCTCCCGCCGTGGAAGCCCGGCGAGTTCCAGGTGCACTTCATCTACACGGGCGTGGCGGAAAGCATGTTCTGGATCCTGCCCGACGGCACCACGATGCTCCTCGACTGCGGCGACCACAAGGCCTGGGCGCGCGGCAAGCTGGCCATCTGGATCCTCCCCAACGGCACGAAGAACGCCGGCGAGTGGATCGCCCGCTACGTGACGCGCGTCAACCCCGCGAAGACCGACGTCGACTACATGATGCTCTCCCACCACCACTCCGACCACGGCGGCGGCGAAACCTGGGGCGCCGGCACGCGCGAGTGGAACGGACAGCAGATCTGCGTGAGCGGCTTCATGCAGGCGGCCGACACGCTCAAGTTCGGCACGGCCTTCGACCGCGGCTGGCCGGATTTCAACGACCCCATCCCCGACGAGCGGTGCGACCCCAACTGCTACGTCCTCATGCGCAAGGTCTACCCCTATCTCATGGAACGCGACGGCCTCAAGATGGAGAAGTTCAACGTCGGCGCCGTCAACCAGGTGGCCATGCGCAAGGACGCCGCCGCCTACCCGTCGTTCTCCATCACGAACATCACGGGCAACGGCAAGATCCGCTGCCGCAACGGCGAGGTGCGCGACCTCTACGCCGAGCTCCACAACGCGAAGCGCCTCAACGAAAACGGCATGAGCCTCGGGCTCCTCGTGCAGTACGGCCCGTTCCGCTTCTACACCGCCGGCGACTTCTCCGACAGCCCGAAGCTCCCCGACGGCTCGCGCCGCAACATCGAGGCCGAACTCGCGAAGGAGCTCGACCCCGTGGACGTCGCCAAGGTGAACCACCACGCCCACCACTCCATGCCCACCGAGCTCGTCGCGGCGCTCCAGGCGCGCGTGTGGACGGCCTGCATGTGGGACCAGCTCCACATCACGGCGGACTCCCTCACGCGCATTTCCGACCGCGCCGCCTATCCCGGCCCGCGTCTCATCGCGCCGGCAGTGTTCACGCCCGAGCGCCGCTTCGAGGACGAAGGCAAGCCGTTCCTCCGCGACATCGCGCCGGAGGCGTTCGACGCCGGACACGTGGTGCTGACCGTCGCCCCCGGCGGCAACACCTACAACGTCGCCTACGTGACGGCGGACAACGAGTCGATGAAGGTGACCGGCGCCTACGACTTCACCTCGCGCAACGCGAAGGCCTGACCATGCGCGCCATTGGAGTTGTCGCGGCCGTCATGGGGTTGTCGTTCGCGGTCGGCGCGGAGACGAAGCTCATCGACGGCGCCCACGGCGTGTTCTCGCCGGACGGAACCCAGGTAGCGTTCCAATCCACCGACAAGGACGGTCCGCGCGTGGGCATCCTCACGCTCTCCACGCGCGAAATCAAGTGGCTGGAAAATCGCGGAAAATCCGCCTATCCGGCGTGGGGACCCGACGGCTCCGTGGCCTACGCCTTCCTCGACGCCCCCGAGACGGCGTGGGCCGCGCACCATGACGGTTCCCGCAACGGCTGCAACCTGCGCCTCTGGAAGGACGGCGCCGCGCGTCCGCTCACGGCCGGACGCTGGCGCGACTACGCGCCGTCGTTCCTGCCGGACGGGAAGACGATCTTCTACAGCTCCACGGAGGGCGAGGCGCACATCTCCACGTCGGGAGGACAGCGCGGCGCCCACATCCGCGCCGTCTCCGTGACGGGCGGCGTCACGCGCGCGGTGCTGGCATTCGAATCGTCCCAGACCGCAGCCGTGCAACCGTCCTTTTCGCCCAATGGCCGTTTCCTCGCCTGGGCGCACATCGGCGCGTTCCGCGACAACTGGTTGATCGCGGTGGCGCGTGCGTCCGCCCCCAACGCGTTCTGCCGCCTCACGCCGCCTGAGATGCCGGCCTACGCGCCGCGCTGGCTGCCGAACGAACAGTGCCTCGTCTGCACGGCGTGCCGCGAGGGCGATCCGGGATGGTGCGTCTACCTGCTCGACGGCGCGCGGAAGGAAATGCGCCGTCTCGCAGTGGGCGAGAACCCGTCCGTGTCGCCCGACGGCAAGACGCTCC
>JAFRNO010000132.1 GCA_017430155.1 Kiritimatiellia bacterium
CATGAAGAAGATTCTTTCGCTTTGTGGGCGGCTGCTTCTTGCCGCCTGCTGTTGGAGTTTTGCTGCGTGCGGCGCGCCTGCACGGGGCGTCGAACGGGATGCGCCCGCCACTACGGGTGGGGTGGTGCGTGACGGCGAGTACACGAGCAAGGACGACGTGGCGCGTTACATCAAGCAGTTTGGCACGCTGCCGCGCAACTTCATCACAAAGTCCCAGGCTCGGGCGCTCGGCTGGCGCGGCGGTCCGCTGGAACCGTATGCGCCCGGGAAATCCATCGGCGGCGACCGGTTCGGCAACTATGAACGCCGGCTGCCACCCGACAGCTACCGCGAATGCGACATCGACACGCGCGGGAAACCGCGCGGCGCGAAACGGCTCGTCTTCACGTCGGGACGGCGCATTTACTATACCGACGACCACTACAAAACCTTCACGGAGGTCAAGTGATGCAGGCATTCATCGTGGATCTCGCGGGCGTGCACGACGCGGAGTCGCTGCATGACGCACTGGCGGCGCAACTACCGCTGCCGACGCACTACGGACGCAACCTGGACGCGTTCTACGACGTGCTGACGGAGTTCGGCTGCGGCTGGCGGATCGTCTTCCGCAACGCCGGTCCGGCGGCGGACGGTCTGCGGGAGGTCTGCCGCGACGCGGCGGAAGAGACGGAAGGGCTCGAGATCGTTTTCGAAAATGAACAAAGAAAGGATGCAACCATGGACAACGAAGTGCTGAAGGCGCTGCGCGCGCGGCGGAGCGTGCGGGCGTACAGGCCCGAGCAGATCAAGGAAGAGGAGCTGAAGGCCGTGCTGGAGGCCGGCACATACGCGCCCACGGGCATGGGATGGCAGGATCCGTGGATCGTCGCGGTGCAGGATCCCGAGATCATCGCCCAGCTCGTGCGCATGAACGCGAAGGCGATGGGCACGACGGGCAATCCCTACTACGGCGCGCCGACAATCGTGCTCGTGTTCGCCTCGCCCGTGGAGAAGGTGCCGTTCAGCGTGTGCGACGGTTCGCTCGTCCTCGGCAACATGATGCTCGCGGCGTATTCAATCGGCCTCGGCTCGTGCTGGATCCACCGCGAACGCGAGATGTTTGAGACGGACGAGGGCAAGGCGCTGATGAAGAAGTTCGGTCTGCCGGACGGGCTCGTGGGCATCGGCTCGATCGCGCTCGGCTATGCGGCCGTGCCGCTCGCCCCGGCTAAGCCGCGCAAGGCCGACTACTACCGCATCGTCTAGGAGTTCAGGATGAAAGCAGTGCGTTTGGTTGTGGCCGCCGCATGTGCGGCGCTTTCGTGCGCGGCGGCGCCGGTCGGCGTCGTCTCCTTCTCGATGAAGGTGGCGAAGTCGACGGAGCAGCCGCAGAAGGTCATTACGTCCGACGAGATGAAGAGTTTCCGCGAGGAGGCGGACCGTCTTGTCTGGCGCGGGCATCCGCTGCTCGGCGACGCGTTCACGGTGACGGCGACGCGCAGGCAGACCGCCGTCGGAACGGAATGGAACGTCGGCTACGAGGGGAACGAGACGGACTGGTTCGTGGAGGAGCTGGCGTTTCCGCAGTGGGCCGTGCCGCGCACGGACCGCACGAAGGTCTTCATTCCGCGCATCTGCGGAATGGTGGTGACGCCAGAGTGGGCGAAAACCAAGGCCGGACAGGTCGTGGCGCATCAGGGGCCGGGCTTCGGCGCGCCGCATCTGATTGCCGCGCTCGGGGCGGACGGACGTTCATTCTACCTCGACCAGCGCGGCGACGCCCGCCTCTACTCCACGCGCTTCGAGATCACGAAGGGCGCGAAGCCGGACACGTGCGTGCTCAAGAGCGTCTGCGTTCTCCCCCTCACGGAGGAGACGCGCCGCGCCTGGCGCGTGCCGTATCCGTCCGTCACGGCCGAGTTCCGCGGCGGCTGGTTCGAGGCAACGGCGATCCACCGCGACTGGGTACACGCCCAGGACTGGTACAAGAAGGCCGCCGCGCGCGACTTCGCGAAGCTGCGGGACGTCTCGATGTGGATGTGGAACCGCGGGCGGAGCGAGGTGACGGTGCCGCCGGCGCTGAAGTTCATGGAGGACACGGGCCTCAAGGTGGCGCTCGACTGGTACTGGTGGCACGGCGTCCCCTACGATACCTACTATCCCAACTTCTGGCCGCCGCGCGAGCCGATTTCCTCGTTCACGAACGGCATCGCCCGCATCCACGCCGCGGGCGGCTACGTGCAGCCGTACACGAACGGCATGCTTTGGGACTGCGACGACGCGCAGTGGGCCGAGGGCGGCGACGACAGCACGATCGTGCTGCGCGGCGGCCAGACGAAGTGCACGATGTTCAACCCCTACACGAAGCAGCGCCAGGCGTGGATGTGCGGCGAGGCGCCGAAGTTCCAGGAACGCATCCGCCTGCTCGAGCGCACCATCCGCGCGGCGGGCATGGACGGCGTGTACATGGACATGATCGGACACGCCGCGCACGGGTGCTGCTACAACCCCCGCCACCGCCACCCTAAGGGCGGCGGCAGGTACATGGTGGACGGCTACCGCGCCTACGTCGAAAAGGTGCGCGCGGACAATCCCGGTTTCTACCTCTCCACCGAGGAGCAGGGCGAGGCGTATCTCGAGCTCTTCGAGTCGTTCATCTTCGTCCACTCCAGCGCCGAGCGCTTCGGCGTCCGGCACGAGCTGGTGCCCGCGTTCCAGGCCGTCTACCACGGCGCGGTGGTGGTCTTCGGCTCCTTCGCCACGATCGACGACCTGCCGCCGTGGGACGAGCGGTGGGGCGCGAACCCGTACGGCGTGGAGACGACGGAATGGGAGAAGAAGTACCCCGACCAGTTCGCGGTGGAGTTCGCGCGCGGCGTCGCGTGGGGACAGCAGCCGACCGTGCACAAGTTCCTGCTCGAGCACGCCACGTCGCCGCGCTTCGCCGCCGACTACGCGTTCATGAAGGACACCGCACGCTTCTACTTCGACAACCGCGACCTGCTCTTCGACGGCGAGATGCGCGCGCCCGGGAAGCTCACGTGCGCCACTACGCGCGTCGCGTTCCTGCGGCGCAGCTCCTACACGAAGCCGCAGGACGTGAAGGAGACCGTGCGGAACGACCTGCCGACCGTGTTCCACTCCGTGTGGCGGTCGAAGGGCGGGCGCACGGCCGCGGTGCTCGTCAACTGGTCGCGCGACGACCAGCCGTTCACGCTCGCGACGCCCGACATCACGGCGTCCGGCATGATTCCGGCGCGCAGCTGGAAACTCATCGAGAAGTGAGCCGCCCCTTGGGCGCGGCGCAGCTCGGGCAGTACGAACTGATCGGACAGTCCGCGCAGTTGGGGTTGCGCGGGAAGCAGCGCGTCTGCCCGAACGAGACGAGGTGCGAGTTCCACGTCTTCCAGTAGCGGACCGGCAGGACCTTGCGGAGCGCCATCTCCGTCTCGAGCGGCGTTTTCGTCTTGATGAGGTGCCATCTGTTCGTGATGCGGTGCACGTGCACGTCCACGCAGATGGCCGGCAGGTCGAAGCCCACGGCCACGGTGAGGTTCGCGG